>CAKUMG010000047.1 GCA_934667465.1 uncultured Actinoplanes sp.
TGTTGACGTTGCCGAACAGCCGGTACTCCCGGCGCAGCTGGGCGTAGACGGCCCGGTCGGCGCCGTCGCGGTCGGGCCGCAGGCTGTCGCACTTGGCGTGGTAGCACGGGTCGAGCTGCTGGCCCGCGATCCCACCCCACAGGGCGACGTCGGCCTCGGTCTTGAGTTCCTCGGCGCCGGTGAAGAGGCCGCCGGAGGGGATGCCCGTGGCGATGAACGGTCCGTAGTCGGAGCGGCCGGTGAAGTCGGACGGCGCCGTGGCCTCGCCGCGGGCGGCGAAGAAGCGCTGGAACACCGCCTCGATCTGGGCCGAGCCCTCGGGGCCGGGGCCGGCGCCGTCGGCCGCGGAGTCGTCGCCGTCGTACACGCCGAACGTGTAGTTGGGCGAGCCCACCATGTCGAAGTTGAGGTACAGCGCGATGTTCGCCTGGTCGGCGGGGCTCAGGTTGTCCACGTAGTAGGTGGAGCCGATCAGGCTGGCCTCCTCGGCACCCCACCACGCGAAGCGGACCTTGTTGGTGGTCTTGCGGTGGTTGAGCTGCAGGGCCACCTCGAGCAGCGCGGCGCTGCCGGAGCCGTTGTCGTTGATGCCCGCGCCCTCCGGCACGGAGTCCAGGTGCGCGCCCGCCATGACGACCTCGGCCGGGTTGCCGGTGCGCGATTCGGCGATGACGTTGGACGTGCTGCGTACCTCCGCGATCGTCTCCGCCGACACGGTCAGCTCCAGCCCGGCGGTGCCGGCGAGTGCGACGCCCAGCGGGTAGGAGATCGTGATGGCCGGGATGGTGTGCGGGACGCCCGAGCCGCCCTGGAACACGTCCTGCCGTTCCGGCGCGGTCGTGTCGCCCTGGTTCATGATGACGGCGCCGATGGCACCGGCCGCCTCGGCGTTGACGACCTTCTGCTCGAACGAGCACGTGCCGCGCTGCAGCAGGGCGATGCTTCCGGACACGCCGGTGAAGTCGGCCGCCTCGCACCCCGACGTGCTCGTGTTCGGGGTCGTCAACTGCAGATCGACGGGTACGACCGAGCCGGTCGCCGTGCCGTCGCCCGAGCACGTGAGGACGTCGTAGTCCTCCTGGTCCACGTAGGTGGCCGGGGTGGGCGCGTTCTGGGTGAAGGTCGACGCGCTGTCCTGGCAGAAGTTGAACTCGAACGGCTGGCGGGTGACGCGGTAGCCGGCGTGCCGCAGCTGACCGGCGACGTAGTCGGCGCTGCGGTCGTAGCCGGGCGACCCGGAGGCCCGGTTGCCGCCGTTGCGGTCGGCGATCGCCTGCAGCTTGACCAGGTGCCGCAGCACCCCGGCGAGCGTGACCGACCGGGTCAGGTCCTTGACCCCGGAACCACCGGATCCTCCGTGCGCGTGTGCGGGTGCGGGTGCGGCGACAGCGAAACCGCCCAGCAGGACTGCCACGGCGGCCGCGCCGCCCAGGCGTCTTCTCAGCGAGCGAGACACCACGATGTGCTCTCCCCTCCGACGGGAACGACGAATATTTAGAAACATAAATTTGGTGACTGCGGGTGCGTAAGCGGTCGCACGGCCAGCCGTTCCCGCCGGTCGGACCGGCACGGGTGACCCCATGTCCTGGCCTACCGGTCAATCATGGCGGGCAAGTAGCGTCGGGATCATGAGTTTCTCGACCCTGCGCCATCTGGACTGTTCCCGGACCGGCGAGCGCCACGACGCGGCGGTCGTCCAGGGCGTGAGCGCCGCCGGGGCGCCGCTGCTCGCGCGCTACGACCTGGAACGGGCCGCCCGGACGCTCACCAAGGAGGCGCTGGCCACCCGCCCGGCGACGATGTGGCGCTATCACGAGGTGCTGCCCGTGTCGGCCCCCGAGGCGGTCGTGACGCTCGGCGAGCCGATGACGCCCCTGCTGCCCCTCCCGCGCTATGGGGCCCGGATCGGCGTACCGGATCTGCTCATGAAAGACGAAGGACTCACCCCGACCGGATCGTTCAAGGCACGCGGGGCCGCCGCGGGCGTCTCCCGCGCGGCCGAGTTCGGTGTCGGAGGCGTCGCGATACCGACGAACGGCAACGCGGGGGCAGCCTGGGCCCTGTACGCGGCGCGGGCCGGCCTGCCCTGCCTGATCGCCATGCCGGCCTCGGCCCCCACGATCACCCGCGCCGAGGTCGCGCTCGCCGGCGCCGAGCTCTACCTGGTCGACGGTCTCATCGGCGACGCCGGCCGGATCGTCGGCGAGGCCGTGCGCGAGCGGCCCGGCTGGCAGGAGGTGTCCACGCTCAAGGAGCCCTACCGGCTCGAGGGCAAGAAGACGATGGGGTACGAGATCGCGGAACAGCTGGGCTGGCAGCTGCCCGACGTCATCCTCTACCCGACCGGCGGCGGCGTCGGGCTCATCGGCATCTGGAAGGCCCTGCTCGAGATGCAGGAGCTCGGCTGGATCGGCGAGCGCCTGCCCCGCCTCGTGGCCGTGCAGGCGGAGGGCTGCGCCCCGATCGTACGCGCCTTCGAGCAGGGCGCCGACGAGAGCGAACCGTTCCCGGAGGCCCGTACGGTCGCCTTCGGCATCACCGTCCCCAAAGCCCTCGGCGACTTCCTCGTCCTCCGCGCCGTCCGCGAAACCGGCGGCACCGCCATCGCCGTCAGCGACGACGCTCTGCTCACCGAACAACGCCGCCTCGCCGCCGACGAGGGCACCTTCATCTGCCCCGAGGGCGCGGCCTGCCTGGCAGCGGCCCGCGACCTGCGCGAGGCGGGCTGGATCGGCGCGGGGGAGCGGGTCGTCGTCCTCAACACGGGTACGGGCCTCAAGTACCCGGACGCCGTCACCGTCGACCCCCCACTCCTCTCCGTCACCGACCGCATCCCCACCCGGCCCGGCTGACGATCGTCCCCACCGGGCCGGCTCGGCGTACAACGAGCGTCAAAGACCTGGTAACGCCGTGCGGTTCCATGATCGACATGAGTGAAGTGTTTGCGATCGACCTCGGGGATCTGGTGGACGACGTCGCCGGGCCGGTGGCCCTGCCCGGCGATGAGCGGTATGCGGCCGAGGGGTTCGCCTGGAATCTGGGCTTCCCGCAGCGCCCAGCCGTGGCCGTGGGGGCCACGAGTGCGCAGGACGTGCAGGCCGCGGTGCGGTTCGCGGCCGACCGGGACTTGCCGGTGGCGGTGGTCTCCACGGGCCACGGGGTGCTCGGCACCGCCGACGGGGCTGTCCTGATCAACGTACGGCGGCTGCGGGACGTCGTGGTGGACGAGCGGGCCCGGACCGCGACGGTGGGAGCGGGGGTGGAATGGCAGGAGGTCGTCGCGGCGGCCGGCAAGCACGGGCTGGCACCGCTGAGCGGGTCCTCGCCGAACGTGGGGGTGGTGGGCTACACGCTCGGTGGCGGGCTCAGCCCGGTGCTCGGCCGGCGGTACGGGTGGGCCGCCGACCACGTACGGTCCCTGGAGCTGGTGACGCCCGACGGCGAGTTGCGCACGGTGACGGCCGACTCCGAGCCGGACCTCTTCTGGGCGGTACGGGGTGGCAAGTCCAACTTCGGCGTGGTCGTGTCCATGACGTTCGGCCTCGTGCCGGTGGCGCGCTTCTACGGCGGCGGGCTGTACTTCGACGCCGTGCACGCGCCGGAACTGCTTGAGGAGTTCCGCCGCCTGGCCACGCGGGACGACGATGATCTGTCGGTATCGGTCGCGTTCCTCCGGATGCCGGCCGCGCCGTTCGTGCCGGAGCCGCTGCGCGGCCGGGTGATCGTGCATGTGCGCTTCTCCTACCTGGGTAGTGCCGAGCGCGGCGCCGAGCTGGCAGCACCGTTGCGTGCGGTGGCTCCCGCGCTGATCGACGTGCTGCGGGAGATGCCGTACACGGACCAGGCACTCGTGCACAGTGACCCGGTGGACCCGATGCCCGCATACGAGCGGACGGCGTTGCTCACCACGTTCCCGCCGGAGGCGGCGGAAGCGCTGGTCGGCGCGGTGGGGGCGGACGCGCGGACAGACGTGATCGTGGTCGAGCTGCGCCGGCTCGGTGGTGCGTTGAGCCGGCCGCCGCAGATCGACAGCGCGGCCGGGTACCACGACGCGGGGTTCAACCTCTGGGTGGGCACCAGCGGCGAGCCGGGCCGGCCGGAGCAGGCCGCCGCGAGCCTGGACGCCGTCATCGCGGCCATGGCACCGTGGCTGGACCCGCGGACGCTGATCAACTTCATGGGGGCGGCGGACGCCGACCCGGAGCGGATCGCCGGCGCGTACCAGCCCGAGGCCTACGAACGGCTCCTGCGGCTCAAGCGCACGTACGACCCGCAGAACTTGTTCCGCGTCAACCACGTCCTGCGCGCGGACCGGGTGGGGAACTGACAGTGGATTCCGCTCTGGCCGCTGTCGTCGCGGCGTACCGTACCTGCGAGTTCGCCACCCTGAGCCGGGACGGCACCCCGATGGCCTGGCCGACGATCCCGCTGCTGCGGCCCGACGGGACTCTGCAGGTGACCACCTCGGTGGCGTTCCCGCAGAAGGCGCTGAACGTTCGCCGTGACGGCCGGGTGGCCATGCTGTTCTCCGATCCGACCGGCAGCGGGCTGCAGGATCCGCCGCAGGTGCTGGTGCGGGGTGTCGCGACGAGCCCCGACGAGGTGCTGACCTCGCCCGAGGGCCTGGAGCCGTACTGGCGGGAGCTGTTCCGGCGGCAACCGGGCAACCGCGGGCACCTGCGGCCGCCGATGCGCTGGCTGATGGATTGGTACTACCTCCGTCTGGTGATCACCGTCGAGCCCACCGAGGTGACCACCCTGCCCGCGCTGCGCCCCGGGCCGGGCTCGCCGGTGCCGGCGGACCTGCTCGGGGCCGGCTATCTGGCGCGGCAGCCCACGGCGGTGCTCGCGGCACCGGGCCAGGACGGCGCCCCGGTGCTCTTCCGGGTCCACGCGGTCGCCGATGCCGGCGGTTTCGCCGTGACGGTGCCGGATGTCCTGCCCGTCCGGGACGGAGCCGCGAGCCTGCTCGTGCACGAGCACGACGAGCAGATCGCGGGGCAGCGCAACGCGGTGGTCCGCGGCCGGTTGGTCACCCGGACCGGCGGTGGCCGGGTGGTCGTGCCGGAACGGGTGGTCGACCCGATGCCGATGCGGACCCCGGCCGACATGCTGACGGTGATCCGGCACTCCCGGGCCGCCTCGCACCGTTACCTCGACCGCCGCGGGCTGGGCCGGCCCCGGGTCCGATGGGACCGGTTCCGCGCGCTGGCGGGCTGACTCACCGGTCGGCACCCAGGGGTTCGCGACTCGGAGCAGCGGAGGCGGCCCGGACCCGGGCCACCTCCGCTGCTCCGTCGATCGCGTACGCCAGCCGCATCATCACGGTACGCACGACCGGGTCGGCCAGACGGTAGTGATGCGGGGAGCCGGCCTCGTCCAGCAGGCACGCGTCGATGCACGCCGTCAACGCCAGGAACGCCTGATGCACCGGGAGACCGAGGACGGCGGCGACCCGTGCGGCCGGCACCGGCTCGTCGGGCAGGACACCCAGCAGGCGGAGCGCCCGCGCGGCGGCCGGCGGCAACGTCGCGTAGGTGCGTTCGACCGGCTCACCCAGCAGCACACAGTCGTCGTGCCCGGACGGCACCGGGTTGGCCATCTCGGCGCGCAGGTTGTCGGCGATGGCCGCCACACTCCACTGCCGCAGACCGTGCACGCGCTGAGCGAACACCCGGACCGCGAGCGGGCACCCGCCGCTGAGACCGACCAGCGCGTCGACCGCGGCCGGCTCGGCGGCGGCCCGGCCGTCACCGGCGACCGCGGTGAACAACGCCAGCGCGTCCACGTGCGGCAACTCGCGCAGCCGCACCCAGGTGGCGTCGGCCATGCCGTGGAACCGCCGGTACGAGGTGAACAACAGCGCTGCCTCCGGGGCGGCGCGGCGCAGCAGCTGGATCAACTGCGGGTCGGTCACGTTGTCGACGACCAGCAGCAGACGTCGGCCCGCGAGGTGGCTGCTGAGCACCGCAGCCCGGGCGGCCGGGCCGGCGGGCGGCTCGACGCCGGGCACGAGCAGGCTCAGCAGGTGGAGCAACGGGTCGCCGGCCTCCGCGAGGTCGGCGTACACCTGGCCGTCGGGGAAGCGCTTCGTGAGGCGGTGCGCCACGCGGACCGCCGTCACGGTCCGCCCGGAGCCACCCATACCGATCAGGCCGGCGACCGTTCCCGGGCCGTGCAGCGCCGCCTCCAGGGCGGCGGTCTCCCCGGCGCGCCCCGTGAAATCCGTCAGCAGGGCGGGCAAGTGACTGACCGGCCGGCTCGCGGCGACGACGGGCGGGCCGGTCGCCCCCGGCTCGTCGCGCAGCACTCGCAACTGCGCCTCACGCAACGCCGCGCCCGGTTCCAGACCCAGTTCCTCCCGCAGCAGCACCTGAGCGTGCCTGAAGGTCTCCAGCGCCTCGGCCCGCCGGCCGTCGCGGTGCAGGGCCAGCACGAGAAGCGCGCGCAGTCCCTCGTTCAGCGGATGCGCGTCGACCAGGGCGGTCAGCGCGGCGAGCTCCTGCGGGCTGTGCCTGTCGATGCGGAGCAGCAGCGTCAGGGCGGCGATACGCATCTCGCCCAGCCGGGCCCGCTGCCCCTCGGCCCACGACCCGCGGATGCCGTCGAGTGAATCACCTGACCAGCCCGAGAGCACCCGGCGCAGCAGGGCCGCGGCCTCCGGTGCGGCGTTCTGCCGGATCAGTACCGGTGCCCGGGTGAGTGCCTCCCGCAGGTCCCAGACATCCGCACTGACACCGTCGCGGGTCAGCGCGTACGCGTCACCGCCGACGGTGACAATGCGGGCCCGCGTGCCGTCCAGCAGGCGGCGCAGCCGGGAGATGTAACTACGGGCGGTGCCCAGCGCGCCCGGCGGTGGGTTCTCACCCCACACCGCGCGGATCAACTCCGCACCGGGAGCGGCCTGCCCCTCGTGCAGCACCAGGGCGGCCAGCACGGCCTGCTGCTGCGGCGAGCCGGCCGCCACGTGCCGTCCGTCCCGCCGCAGCCGCACCGGGCCGAGAACCGAGAAGCGCAGCTCGGACATCATCTCCACGTGCACCTGCCGCACCACTTCGTTGACGGTCATGGTCCCCTGTCATCACTCGGCACGACTACCAGCCCGACCGCGGGCGGCCCCATGATGAACGTCGGCGAGGCTCAGCCCGTTCATGCCGCAGCGGTTCGCTGGATCACTCGCCCGGTCACGGGCATCGCTCGCACCTCGCACCGGGACGTCGCCCCGCACCCGGCACCGACCGGTCCTGCCATGGTGTCAACTGTCCCACACACCTCCCGAACCGGGATCGATGGATACGGTCCCGGCTCCGGCCGCTTCTGGCATCGAATGGACGACCCGCCTCCTTCACGCTCTCCCGATCGAGCCCGGCGCGTGAAGACTCCGGCGCCTCCGGGCACACAAGACGACCCGGGCGTGGTTTCGCTCGGCTCTCGATCGCGACCGTCAGCGGGCTCCGATCCTCCTGTTCCTGTTCCTGTTCCTGTGCGACGCGGCGACCTCGGGCCGTCGCAGGCTGGGGCGCGAGGCGCACCGGCCGCGGGCCGCAGAGGAGTTCGCGGACGAGCTCGAGGCCGATCCGGGTTCCGGCCGCCCACGACACGGCGGCCCTGGACGCGACGCCGGCCGGTGCAGCGTCCGCTCATCCGGACCGGGCCGGCCCGTGGGAGAGCCCGGATGCTCCGGCCGGGTCCTGCGCGTACGAGCTCCTGGTCAAGGTGCTCGCCGAACCCCTGAGCGAAGGACCCGAGCGGCATCCCGTCGGTTTCTAAAAGATACCGAGTACTCGGCCCGCCAGTTCTTCGTCGTGGAAGCGGGCCTTGAAGACGGCGAAGGGCTCCTGGCCACCCATCGAGAGCGTGGAGAGGCGGGCGTCGTCACCGGTGGTGGGAAGGCAGCTCAGCGCCCAATGCGTTCGTTCGGTGGCCAAAGCGTCGGCCACGGAAGCCGTCAGACACAGGCGGTTCGTGGCCACCACCTGGCCGAAGTGCTGGCTACGGATCAGCTCGCCGAATCGGTCGCGCTCGGTAACCCGCTCATGGACACGCACATCAACGGTCAAGGTGACTCCCGCACACGATCGGGACAGCCCTACCCCTTGACGGTTCGAGCCCTCTCGGCTTCACCGGAGGTGGCGGTACGCGGACCGTACTGGCATCGGCGGCGGCGCCATCGCGTCTGCGGCACCGGATTTCGGCCCGCTCGCGGTAGGTGACACTTCCTGGCACGTGGGGCTGCGAATCTTGCCTCGTCAGCACGACGCCTCTATCCACGCCACGGAAGGCACCTCTGTGCGTATGCGCACCCTCGGCCGTACCGGTATCCAGGTCAGCCCGTTCGCCCTGGGCACCATGAAGTTCGGACCCTACGGGAATCCCGACCCCGGCGACTGCGTCCGGATCATCCACAAGGCTCTCGACGCGGGCATCAACGTCATCGACACCGCCGATGTCTACGGCGGCGACGGCGAGACCGAGCGTATCGTCGGTCAAGCGCTGCGGGGCCGCCGGGACGACGTGGTCTTGGCCACCAAGTTCAACGGGCCGATGGGCGACGATCCCAACCGGCAGGGTAACTCGCGCCGCTGGATCGTCACCGCCGTCGAGGATTCGCTGCGCCGCCTCGGCGTCGAGTACATCGACCTCTATCAGGTCCACCACGTCGACCATCGCACCGACGTGGAGGAGACCCTCGCCGCCCTGACCGACCTGCTGCGGGCCGGCAAAGTCCGGGCGATCGGCACCTCGGGCCTGCCCGCCGCCGAGATCGTCGAGGCACAGTGGGTCGCCGAACGCCGCGGGCTCGCCCGGTTCCGGACCGAGCAGCCGCACTACTCGATCCTGAACCGCGGCATCGAGCGCGATGTCCTGCCCTGCTCGACGATGGTACGCGCGATGTGCTGGCCGCGATCGCCGCCGAGCGGGTGCCGGAGCTGGCCGCCCGGTGGGCCGCCATCGAGGAGTTCGGCGGTCACAGTGATGCGGAGTCACTTGGCGAGACCGTTGCGGAGTTGGCGGGCCTGGCCGGGCGGGCCCGGGCTCGGGGCGAATCCCTGTACTGCTGGATGAGCCTCTGAGCTCGGCCCGCCGCGCGACCGGACATCGAACAAACCGGACCGGCGAAGGACGCGACCCTGGCGGCACACGAACTCGGCGAGGGCCACGACTCTGGCGGGGCCACGACCCTCGCGGGCCACGACCCTCGCCGGGGGTCGTCAACCTAGCGGCCCGCGACCCGTTCGAAGCGGACGCGGCTGAGGAAGCCGGGCAGGTCGCTGAGGACGTACAGCTCGCCGTGGACGTCGGCGGCGAAGGCGGTCGGCTGGGTGGGGACGTTGCCGATGGTGGCGGTTTCGTAGCCGCCGCCGCGCTGGGGCCGCACGGCGTACGCGAGGGTGTTGCAGTAGTCGGCCGCGAGGTAGGTGCCCTGGGCCTCGGGGGTCGCGGTTCCGCGGTAGACGACGCCGCCGATGACCGAGCAGCCTTCGGTCATGAAGTGTTCGTATTCGAAGACGGGGTCGGTGTAGCGGCCGTTGCCGCGGCATTGCTGGGGGTCGAAGACCGGGGTGCCTTCGCGGCAGGACCAGCCGAGGTTGGCGCCGCCCTGCCACGGGCGGATGTGGTTGATCTCCTCGACCAGGCCTTGGCCCACGTCGCCGATCCACATCGAGCCGTCGGCCGGGTCGAAGGAGAACCGCCAGGGGTTGCGCAGGCCGTACAGCCAGATCTCCGGGCGGGCGCCCGGCGTACGGATGAAGGGGTTGTCCGGCGGGATGCAGTAGGCCTTGGCCCCGCAGGCGCGGTTGACGTCGATCCGGAGGATCTTGCCGAGCAGGGTCCCGAGGTTCTGGCCGGCCTTGTACGGGTCGTTGGCGTGCCCGCCGTCGCCGAGCGACCAGTAGAGGTAGCCGTCGCGGCCGAACGCCACCTGGCCGCCGTTGTGGTTGCCGTACTCGGCGTGCTCCTGGGTGAGCAGCACCTGGACGCGGTCCGGGGTGCGCAGGTTCACCCGCGCCAGGGTGAGTGCGCCGGCGGGCAGGCTGGTGTACGCGACGTAGAGCGTGCCGGTGCGGGCGAAGTTCGGCGCGGGCGTGATGCCGAGCAGGCCGCGCTCGTTGTCCGAGGTGTCGATCCGGGCGGTCAGGTCGAGCACCGGGCCGGGCGCCAGGCCGGTGTCGGGGTGGTAGGCGCGTACGGTGCCGTCCTTCTCCGCGATCAGCATCCGGCCGTCGGGCAGGCCGGTGATCGCAATCGGACGCCGGAGGCCGAAGGCCACCTGTTCGGAGACCACCGTGAGCTCGGTGAGGGGCACCGTGCGGGGGCCGGGGGCGCGGGCCGCGGACGCGGGGGCCGCCAGGAGCACGGGCATGACCAGGGTGAGCAGAGCGGCCAGGAGGTGGCGCCGTCGCGACATGGTTCGGCTCCTCGGCGGGAGGGGATGGAAGCGCTCCCAGATTACATCGATGTTTCACGATGTAAAGAGGGCGCCCACCTGGCGAGGTGAGCGCCCTCGAGGACCTAGCGGTAGGTGATGTCGCTGCGGTTCACCTTGCAGTTCGCGTCGTTCCAGCCCTCACCGAGGTAGCTGGGCTCGCTGCCCTTGGGCACGCCGCGGTACTTGCCGCAGACCGTGGCGCTGGAGCTGCTGGTGAGCGTGACGCGGGTGATCGTGGCGGTGTCGCCCCAGTTGCTGTTGATGCCGGCCACCATGTCGATGTCGTTGAGCAGCACGTTGTCGATGCGGACGTGACGCTCGTACGAGTTGGTGCAGTTGCCGCAACCGCGGTACAGCTTGCCGGAGCCGCTCAGGTAGAACCCGGAGATGCTGACCGTACCGTTGCCGTTGTGCTGGAAGGTCTTGTCGCTACCGTTCCGGGCGCCGCCGCCGATGACGTAGCTGGTGCCGCCGCCGGTGCCCTTGAACGTCGCGGCGTCCTCGCCGATGTCGTTCCACCACACGTTGCGGATGGTGCAGGTGCCCTCGCAGTGCACGCCGTCGCCGGCGGGGGAGCCGAGGATGACGTTCTGCAGGGTGCCGCCGTTCGCGATCTTGAACATCGGGTCCTGGGACTCGCTCTGCGAACCGTCGCCGATGCAGCAGTACGTCCGCATGCCGCCGTCGAACGTGCCCGACACGTTGACCGTGCTTTCGATGCGCACCGAGCCGGCCGAGGACGGCCAGGCGCCGGTCGGCGTGCCGCCGTTGCCGGGCGGCGTGGTCGGCGGGGTCGTGGGCGGGGTGGTCGGCGGGGTGGTCGGCGGGTTGGTGGTGCCGCCGCCGTTGTACGTCTCGAACTCGGCGATGCGCGGCGTGCCGGACGCGCCGGTGATGTCGAGGGTGATCTTCTTGAGCGAGGTGGAGCCGAACGAGATCGTGGTCGGCGTACCGCTGCCGCTGCTCAGCACGGCGCCGTTGTCGGCGTTGAGCAGGCGCCATGAGCTGATCGAGCCGCCCCCCGACGACTGCTGGATGGTGGCGGAGGACACCGTCGTGGCGCTGCTCCACTTGACCGAGACGTAGCCGGTCGAGCCGTTCGGCGACCAGTAGGTGCCGGTGTTGCCGTCCTTGACGTTGCCGTAGCTGGTGCCGCTGGCCTTGCTCGAACCGTCGGCTCCGGCACCGAGGCTCAGATTGTCGGCGGCCAGGGCGGGTGCCAGCGGCATCATCACCATGATCGCGACGCTCGTGGCCGCGGTGGCTCCCGCGGCGGTCCACCGCAGGGCGGCTGATCGTTTCATCCGAGGCTCACTTTCGTCAGGGAAGGTGCGACGCGCCCGAGAGGAAAGCGCTTACCTGGCGACCATAGACATGTTTCGATTTTGTTGACAAGAAGTTGCAGCTATTTGCAGTGAGCCCTTCGGCCCCGCGAGGAAAAACAGGCCCACCGCGTACGCCTGCCGGAGCCGCCCGTCCGCCGGAGGGGCCCCGCAGGGTCAGCCGTTCGCCGGGAACGGGTGCGACACTTGCGCCAATCCTCCGCACGTGACGCACGATCCGGACGACGAGGGACGCCGCGGCGGGACGCCGGAAAACGCAAGATCAGGATGGGGTACGCAGCGCAGCGGCGCACCGGCGACCTCGCGCGGCCGGTGCGCCTGTCCCCGCGAGGGTCAGCTCCCGCCGCCCGGCCGCTGCCCGGAGCCGTCGTCGTACCGCGCGCCCCCGTGCGACTCCTCCGTCAACGGCCGCGCCCCACCCTCCGGCGGCCCGGCCGCGGACTGGTCGCCGGCCGCGAGCTCGGGGTACTTCGCGTCGAAGGCCGGCCGCTCCGAGCGTACCCTCGGCATGCGGTCGAAATTGCGCAGCGGCGGCGGGCAGGACGTGGCCCACTCCAGGGAGTTGCCCGCGCCCCACGGGTCGTCGACCGTGACCAGGACGCCGGCCCGATAGGACTTCCACACGTTCCAGATGAACGGCAGGGTCGAGGCGCCCAGAATGAACGAACCGACCGTGGAGACCATGTTGAGCGTGGTGAACCCGTCGTCCGGCAGGTAGTCGGCGTACCGGCGGGGCATGCCCTCGGCGCCGAGCCAGTGCTGAACCAGGAACGTCGCGTGGAAGCCGAGGAACGTGAGCCAGAAGTGGATCTTGCCGAGGCGGTCGTCGAGCATCCGGCCGAACATCTTCGGGAACCAGAAGTAGATGCCCGAGAAGACCGCGAACACGATCGTGCCGAACAGGACGTAGTGGAAGTGCGCGACCACGAAGTACGAGTCGTGCACGTGGAAGTCGATCGGCGGCGCGGCGAGCAGCACCCCGGTGAGCCCGCCGAGCAGGAACGTGACCAGGAAACCGATCGCGAACAGCATCGGGGTCTCGAAGGTGATCTGGCCGCGCCACATCGTGCCGATCCAGACGAAGAACTTCATGCCGGTCGGCACGGCGATCGCGAAGCTCAGGAAACTGAAGAACGGCATGAGGACCGCGCCGGTGCCGAACATGTGGTGGGCCCACACACTCATCGACAGGCCGGCGATCAGCAGCGTCGCGCCGACCAGACCCTTGTAGCCGAAGACCGGTTTGCGGCTGAAGACCGGGATGACCTCGGTGATGATGCCGAAGAAGGGCAGCGCCACCACGTACACCTCGGGGTGGCCGAAGAACCAGAACAGGTGCTGCCACAGCAGGGGTCCGTTGGTGTCCACGTCGAACACGTGTGCGCCGAGCACCCGGTCGGCGGCGAGGGCGAACAGCGCGGCGGCCAGGAACGGGAAGACGAGGATCACGAGCAGGCTGGTGACCAGGATGTTCCAGGTGAAGATGGGCATCCGGAACATCGTCATGCCGGGCGCGCGCAGCGTCAGGATCGTGGTGATGATGTTGACGCCGCCGAGGATCGTGCCGACGCCGGAGAGGGCCAGGCCGACGATCCACATGTTGCCGCCGATGCCCGGCGAGTGGTCCCAGTTGCTCAGCGGGGTGTAGGCGGTCCAGCCGAAGTCGGCGGCGCCGCCGGGCGTCAGGAATGCCGCGACGGCGATCGTCCCGCCGAAGAGATACAGCCAGTACGCGAACGAGTTGAGCCGCGGGAACGCCACGTCCGGCGCGCCGATCTGCAGCGGCACCACGAAGTTGGCGAACGCGAACACGATGGGCGTCGCGAAGAACAGCAGCATGATCGTGCCGTGCATGGTGAACAGCTGGTTGTACTGCTCCGGCGACAGCATCTGCATCCCCGGCCGCGCCAGCTCCGCCCGCATGATCAGCGCCATCGCGCCGCCGATCATGAAGAACACGAAGGCGGTCGTCAGATACATGATGCCGATCTGCTTGGCATCCGTCGTCCGCAGCACACGGGCCAGTGCCGAGCCCCTGACCTGCTTGCGGAGCGGCCAGGGGCGGGTCGGGGTCGGGCGCGGAGTGACGACGGCCACCTGGGCTCCTCAGGTCGATCGCGAGGGCGGACGGGCCCGCCTACCCGGTTCCCCGCTATCTAACCCACTGATTTCCGTGGATGTCGAGCATGCATCGTCCCGGTTGTCACCCAGCGTCACTCCGGATCGGATCGGTTGAGGATGCGTACGCCCGCCGCGAACCGCAGCAGGTCGGCATCGCTGATCGTGAGCCCGCCGGTCACGGTCACCTCGAGTGTGGCCTGCCAGTCGGTCACGTCGACCGCGAGCGTGGCGCCGCCGGCGTCCCGAGTCAGCGCGGCCGCGTACCGTCCGACCTGCTCGTTCGCGCCGGTGAGCGGCCGCTGCTTGCGCAGGACCACGGTCACGGCGGCGGTGCCCTGCGGCGCGTCCGGCGTACGGAAGCTCATGGTCGAGGCAGTGACCGAGTCGGTGACCAGGCCCGCCGGGCTCAGGCCGAGCGCGAACGGCGGCAGCACCTCGATCGAGGCGGCCGTCATCGACTCGGCGATCGCGACGACCTCCTGCGGCGTGTACGTGTCGTCGGTGGCGAGCTGGATCCACCGGTCCGCGGTCTCGCGCCAGACCAGGGTGAGCCGGGCTGCCGGCTCCACGTCGACCGTCCGCAGGGTCCCGGCGTGACCGCGTACGGTCATCGCCTGCTCCTCCGCCTCCGGTTCCTCCGCGGGTTTCCCGCGCGACACGGTGATCGTGACGTCGGCGTGTTCGCGCAGCTCGGTGGCCTCGAAGAACCCGATCGGGTTCCCGCGCTCCAGCGACGCCCGCGGTTCCCGCATGCCGTCGGTGGGCGCGATCGTGTAGGGGAAGACCGGTGCGGCCCAGCCCTCGGTCAACGTCACGGGGTTGGCGCCTGATGGCGACGGTACGGGGGACACGGGCGCGGCGGCCGGCGGCGGCGCGCCCTGATCAGGACCGGTCATCCGCACGGCGGCGAACGGGACGCCCACGGCCAGTGCCGCCGCGACGGTGGTCAGTCCGGCGGCGATCCGGCGCCTGCGGTGGCGGCGGGACCGGGCGTGCACGGTGCCCAGCAGCCCGGCGTCCGACGG
>CAKUMG010000048.1 GCA_934667465.1 uncultured Actinoplanes sp.
CGCCGTGCCTGCGCGCCCGCCGCGTCCGCCGTGCCTGCGCGCCCGCCGCGTCCGCCGTGCCTGCTGGCCCGCCGCGTCGCGGTGTCGCCGTGTCCGCTGTGCCCGCCGGGTCTGAGTGTCCGCTGTGTCGAATCCGGCGGCTCGGGGGATCGCGGTGAGGTGGGCGGGTGGTGGGGTTGCGGGGTGGGCGGACCCGGGGATGCAGGGGCCGGGGTCGGATGATCACTGTGCGTGGATGTTTGCAGGGCGGTCATCGTCTCGAAATATGGATTGGGTTCACTGTCTTATAGGGGACTGCCACGCGGGCTGACATGCAACTTGCACGAGCGGTTCGCCGTGCAAGTTGCATGTTCTCGGTGTCGGGACCTGCTGCTACAGCGTCGTCGCAACAGTTCGATCATTCGGCTGGGCTTCATTCACGGGCGTCGGCAAGACATCCGTCAATCGGTCTTCCAGTCGATCTCCGGAGGTGCAACTCTTCTAGCCAGAAGTAGCGCCAGCGACACGGACGGTGGTGGTGCCGAATGCGTCCAGACGTTCTGGTCGGTCCTAGCGATTGGGTGGTCGAACAGTTCGGCGACAAAGTTGCCGCCGAATTATGGACCCGGGTGCCCGAGGCGTTGAGCACGGCGATCGACCGTGAGGTCAGCGCGCACCCTTCGATGACGCAGACGACCGAACGGGTGCTGGCGAACCCCCGGTGGGCTCTGCCCTATGAGGAACTCGTCCTGTTCCTGGGAACCCTGCCCGGTGCCGAGATCATCTCTGTGCCCCGGTCGGTCTATCAGCTCGTCGTCATCAACGGGCACGTGGTGGTGCCCTGGTGTTACGGGCAGTCGGCCCGCGACTCCATGCGGGACGCCCGGGTCGGCCGGTCGTTCGGCCGGCTCGCGCGGGAGATGCTGCGCCGGTTCGGGCCCTCGTGGCGGCGCTCGCAGGCGGAGGCGCCGCTGCCTCTGGACGCCGTCGACGAGCGGGAGGTCGCCAAGATCTGCGCGGCCATCGCCAAGATCGAGCCCGCCCCCGAGGTGGTGATCGCCGGGTACGCCGGCGCACCGAACCTGGGGCTGCTCCGCGCCTGCCTCGGCGAGGTCAAGTCGACCGACAACGGCACGCTCAACTGGAGCCACCTCGATGACCTGCCGCTACCCCCGCCGGTCATCCCGCGCCCCCGCCGCATGCAGTTCCCCTGATCCCCCGACGCGGCCCGCACCCAGCGACCTGCACAAAGCGGTCCGCACAGCGACCCGCGATCCGGCCCCGCGCAGCCCTCTCCGCGCGGGGCCGATCCGCGTCCCTGGCCGGACGACGCGAGATCGGCATGGTGCGCAACACAGCGATAACCGAGCAGGCATATCGTCGGGCTGATCCGCGATCCCGGGGCGCGGCACGGCACGCCGGCGTGGGGCAGCGGCCCAGCGGCCCGAAGGGGGCAGCATGCCGCGCCCGCGCGTGCGCTCGGTTCTCGTGTCCCGCCTGGCCGGCCGACGGGATGCCGCCGCGAACGGGAGCCCCGGCGGCACCGCGAAGGCCGGTCCGGGCGGCACCGGGAAGGCCGGCCCGGGCGGCACCGGGAAGGCCGGCCCGGGCGGCACCGCGATCGGCAGCTCGCAAGGCGAGATCCGCGACGAGTTGCGGCGGTGCATCCTCGACGGTGAGGTGCCGCCGGGCTCCCCGATCCCCGTCGACGGCGTGGCGGCCGCGTTCGGGGTCAGTCGGATCCCCGTACGCGAAGCCCTCATGACCTTGATCGGGGAAGGCCTGGTCGATCATCGGCCGCACTCCGGCTATCGGGTGGCGAAGATGACGGCGGGCGAGTTCGGGGAGATCTATCTCGTCCGGGAGGCGCTGGAGACCGCCGGCCTCCGGGTGGCCGTCGAACTGGCCGACGAGCGCGACGACGAGCTGGCGCGGGCGGCGCACGCCGCGCTCGGGGATGCTGTCCGGGCGGGGGACGGCCGGGGCCATCATCTGCAGAGCCGCCGCTTCCATCTGGCGCTGATCGAGCCGTGCCGGATGCGCCGGCTGCTGCACATGCTCTCGACGGCGTGGAACATGACCGAGCCGCTGCAGCCCATGTCGCACCTCGACGCCGCCGAGCGTGCCCTGCTGCACCGGGATCACGACGCGATGCTGGCCGCCTTCACGGCGCGCGACGGCGCGGCGCTCGTGGAGCTGTGCGGCGTACATCATCGCAGGTTGCAGGGTTTTATCGCGCGGCTGCCGCAGCACACCGGCCTGTTCCACGAAGAGATATACAACTCCGCTCATCCCGCGGAAACACCGCGTTCCTAGCGTGAGCCGCATCGACGCTGCTCGACCCCGGGAGTGGGCATGGCAGAGACAACCATCGGTCATGGCGACAACGATGTGAGCGTAGCGAGGCGGGACGCGATCGAGCCCGGTTACGACCCGCGGCTCACGAACGAGGATCTGGCGCCCCTGCGCAAGCAGTCGTGGGGCTCGTACAACATCTTCGCGTTCTGGATGTCCGACGTGCACAGCGTCGGCGGCTATGTGACGGCCGGCAGCCTCTTCGCGCTCGGGCTGTCCAGCTGGCAGGTGCTCGTGTCGCTGCTGGCCGGCATCACGATCGTCTACTTCTTCTGCAACCTCGTCGCGCAGCCGAGCCAGCGGACGGGTGTGCCCTATCCGGTGATCTGCCGCACGGTCTTCGGGGTGCTGGGCGCGAACGTCCCCGCGATCATCCGGGGTGCGATCGCCGTCGCCTGGTACGGGATCCAGACCTACCTGGCGAGTGCGGCGCTCGACGTGGTGGTGCTCAAGCTGTGGCCGGCGCTGATGCCGTACGCGGACGTCGACCAGTACGGGTTCCTCGGCCTGCCCCTGCTGGGCTGGTGCTCGTACGCGCTGCTCTGGGTTCTCCAGGCGGCCGTCTTCTGGACCGGCATGGAGACGATCCGCAGGTTCATCGACTTCTGCGGCCCGGCGGTCTACGTGGTCATGATCGCGCTGACCGGTTATCTGATCGCGCGGGCCGGATGGGGTGACATCGACCTCAGCCTCGGCGAGGTGCGCTACGACGGCTGGGACGCGTTGCCGATCATGCTCGGGGCGATCGCGCTGGTGGTGTCGTACTTCTCCGGGCCGATGCTCAACTTCGGCGACTTCTCCCGCTACGGGCGCACGTTCCGGGCGGTGAAGCGCGGCAACCTGCTCGGCCTGCCGGTGAACTTCCTCTTCTTCTCGATCCTGGTCGTCGTCACGTCGTCGCTGACCATCCCGGTCTTCGGCGAGCTGATCACCGACCCGGTGGCGACCGTGGCGCGGATCGACAGCACGTTCGCGATCGTCCTGGGTGCGCTGACCTTCACGATCGCGACCATCGGCATCAACATCGTGGCGAACTTCATCTCGCCGGCGTTCGACTTCTCCAACGTCAGCCCGCAGCGGATCAGCTGGCGCGCCGGCGGCATGATCGCGGCGGTCGGCTCGGTGCTGATCACGCCGTGGAACCTCTACAACAATCCCGAGGTCATCCATTACACGCTGGAGACGCTGGGCGCCTTCATCGGCCCGCTGTTCGGCGTGCTGATCGCCGACTACTACCTGATCAAGAAGCAGCAGGTGTCGGTCGACGACATGTTCACCATGTCCCCGGAAGGCCGCTACTGGTACCGCAAGGGCTACAACCCGCGGGCGGTCGCCGCCACCGCGGTGGGCGCGACGGTCGCGATGGTGCCGGTGCTGTGGACCAGCGGGCCGGGCATGCACACCACCGCCCAGTACAGCTGGTTCATCGGCATGACCCTCGGCTTCCTGGTGCACCTCGGGCTGACCAGGATCAAGGTCAAGAGCGACTGATGCACGTACGCGTCATCAACCCCAACACGACGGCGGCGATGACCGTGACGATCGGCGCGAGCGCCCGGGCCGTCGCCGCGCCGGGCACCCGTCTCGACGCGGTCAACCCCGAGCTCGGGCCGGCCAGCATCGAGAGCCACTACGACGAGGCGCTCAGCGTCCCCGGCCTGCTCGCCGAGATCGCGCGCGGCGAGCGGGAGGGCGTGGACGGCTACGTGCTGGCCTGCTTCGGCGACCCGGGCCTGGACGCCGCCCGCGAGGCGGCCGCGGGCCCGGTGGTCGGGATCGCGGAGGCGGCGATGCACACGGCGGCCCTGCTCGGCCGGGGGTTCAGCGTCGTGACCACGCTGGACCGCACCAGGGGGCGCGCCTGGGAGCTGGCCGCCCGGTACGGCGTGCCCTGCAAGGGGGTGCACGCCTGCGACATCCCGGTGCTCGAGCTGGACCGGGACCCGGGCGTGGAGGACCGGGTCGTCGCCCTGGCCCGCGCGGCGCTGGAGGGCGACGACTCGGACGTGATCGTGCTGGGCTGCGCGGGCATGGCCGGCCTCCCGGCGAAGGTCTCGGCCCGCCTCGGCGTCCCCGTGGTCGACGGGGTCGCCGCCGCGACGCTGCTGGTCCAGTCCCTGGTCACCATGGGCCTGCGCACGTCCACCCGGTCCGAGTACGCCCCGCCGCCCGCGAAGGACCACCGAGGAGCGCTCGACGCGTACGGGCTCGATGGCGTCTCGGGCCGATCAGGCTCGATCGGATGAGAATATTGCGCAATGTAATCACCGTGTGCACAATCCGTATGGGGTGAATCGGTCCTCATCCGAGGGCTGTAGGGACGTCTGGCAGGTCGGGACGCTCCGAACCCGACAGCTAACCTGGTAGGCGCGGCATCTGGACCTCCAGTGCGGAGGCGGCGCCCAATCGCACGAGCGAACCGGGGACCCAACTCGGCACAACCGAGAGGGACCCATGCGTGTCGTGGTGTTTGCGTGAACAGATCGCCTCTGCTCGCCTTCGTGCGGCGTCATACCAAAGCCACTCGCCTCCTCTTGGTCTGCTTCGGGCTCCTTGCCCTTGTCGCCACCGTTCTGCTCGGGGGAGAGGAGCTCGGTGACAAGACCGCAAGCATCATCACGGCGTTCCTGGCCTTGCTGTCCCTAGGCGGCGCATTCACCGGCTTCGGTGGCCAAGGCGCCGGCTTGACGGAATTGACCCCGCGCCTGCGGCATGAGACCGCCGATCGCTGGGGCCGCGAGGCTCAGCAGCGCAACCTGCTGGATCTTCCCCTCATCCCCCTGCCCGTGATCGAGATCGGCGGAGGGGGCACCTCCCTCGGGCTGCCCGATCCCGCAGTCGCGGGATCGGGTACAACTGCCGCCGCCTTCCAGCGGGCATGGGCCGATACCGTGCTGCAGGCCGACGGACGTCGGCTGGTGGTGACAGGTGGGGCGGGCTCGGGCAAGACCACCCTTGCCGTCATGCTCGCCCTGGGGCTGGCCGCACATCCGGGAGGACCTGACCAGCGGCCGCTGACGCCGCTGCTCCTGTCGTTGTTCACCTGGGACCCCGCTCGAACCTCTTTCTCGCGATGGGTCAACGACGAGGTGGCCCGGTCTAATCCGAGCGTCCTCGCGCTCGAACCCTCCGCGAAGCATGGCAGGGTTCGTGAGCTCATCGGCAGTGGCGATGTCGTGCTGATCCTGGACGGATTCGACGAGATCCGCCGCGGTGCGAGCAAGGACGCCGCTACGCAGATCAGAAAATTCGTGCCGAGCACCGCACCGCTGATCATTCTGTCGCATCACTCGCGGTCGGGTGCCCTGCGACGAATCCCCTACATGCGGCACCTCGCGATCCAACCGATCGGTGGTGACCAGTCCGCCGCCTACCTGGAGGTGCTGTCCCGTCCCGGCGGGCATGTGGTCGACGACATCGATGACTTCGACAATCTTCCCGGACTCTTGGCAGACCTGCGAGATCAGCGAGCTGTCAACGTGCTGGCCCGCTCGTTGTCCACACCGCGAAGCCTCCGCCACGCGTGGGCGAGTCTCGCCGAGGGCAGCGCAAGCATCGCCGACCTCCGGAAGATCGGCGCGAGTGGCGATCCTGCGCAGATGTCCATCTATCTCGCCGAGCGGCAGGTGGCTGTGCAGTTCGCCCCCGGGAGCCGTTTCCCGATGCTGCGGCGCGGCCGGGCGCTCCGGTGGATGGCCTTCATCGCGCGGCAGGCCCGCATGGCCGACAGCAAATCGCTTCCTTGGTGGCGCCTCATCGACACGGTTCCTGGGCCGGTACTGCCGCTCCTGACCGCTGCCTCGGCGGGTCCGGCTTATCTGCTGTCACTGTCCATGCCCGTGGGCCTGACCCGTGGGCTCGCGATCGGCTGCGTCGTGGGTCTTGCCGCGACCATGTTGGGAGGCCGTCGCCTGCCGCCCCTCACCTCAGTCGCCATCTTCTTCCTGGTCATGGCCCTCGTATGGCCGATCGGACTCTGGCAGGCCGGTTGGCGGCAGGCCACCGTCGACGCCGTTGAAGTCGGACTCGCCCTCAGCCTCACGTTCGACAATCTTCCGCGGCTGTTCGCCTCGGGTGGGAAGTCCAGGCGATGCGACTCGGTGGCGTGGAGCCGCCGCCGGTCGGCGGCGGCCACGGTCGTGGCCATCGGCGCCGTCACCGCGATCACGACCTCGGCGGCCGGCCACGTGATCGGCTACGACGATCCCGATCGCGGCCCGTTGAGCCTGTTCATCGGTGTCCTCTTCGGCGTCGGTGTGGCCGTCATCGCCGCGCGGTCATACGTCGTCTCCGGCAACACGACCCGTCCGTCAACGGTGCGCATGAGCTGGCGCCGTCGGCGCGGAGGATTGCTGGCACCCCTGCTCGTGAGCATCATGGCCGCGACTTCCATCGGGGTGGGAGGCGCCCTGGGTGGCGGCATGCGCAACGGCTTCGACTACGGGTTGAACGTGCTCGTGTTCTTCGGTGTGGTCATCGGCCTGCCCGTGGGCCTGACCGGCGGGTTCATCAAGTGGCTCGCGGCACCTCCCCGGCACGGCGAGCGGGGTCCTGCCGCCGACAGCAGCTACCTGCGCGAACGTGCTGTCGCCCTCACCGCTGCCGCCTCGGTCGCGGTCGTGTCGATCGGCAGTCTCCTCCTGCTCGAGGGTCCACTCAGCTGGATGACCGAGTTGCTCTCCCGAGAGTCCTCCGCGTTTCATGTCGCGCCCGTCAACGGTGTTCTCATCGGCCTGACCGTGGGGATGATCGTGGCAGCGGCGGAGACGGCGTGGCCGGCCTTCTTCATCGCGCACTGTTGGCATGCCTTCCGGGGACGGCTGCCATGGCGGCTGCACCGTTTCGTCGACGAACTGCACCGTGCCGAGGTTTTCCGGCGTGAGGGAGAGATCTACCGCTTCCGGGAGGATGCGTTGCTCGTCTACTTCGCCGAGCGACCTCGGACGGACAGGAGGGGCAGACAGCGGGTGAGCAGCGCCGCGTCAATGGTGGACGCGCCGGGAGGCGGCTCGGTCGGCGGTCCTCCGGACGAGGGTCGGGAAGAGAGCCGCCCAGCAGCATGAGAAGTGGGTAGATTCGGCGGATGTTCTTCGTGGTGACTGGGGGCGGGCGGGGGATCGGGCGCGCGATCGTGGAGCGGCTGCTCAGCGACGGTGCGACGGTGGCCGTGGTCGAGGTCGCCGCGGGGGCGCTGGAGTGGGTGGCCGGCCACCCCGCCGCGGCGCGGATCGTGCCGGTGATCGGGGACGCGGGCGACCCTGCCACGGCGGAACGGGCCGCGGCGGCGCGCCCGGACCTGCGGGGCTGGGTGAACAACGCCGCGGTGTTCGAGGACGCGTGGCTGCACGAGGACCCGGCGAGGGTGCTGGCGGCGGTCGGTGCCAATCTCGGGCCGGTCGTGGCGGGGTGCGCGGCGGCCCTGAACGCGGGCTGCCCGGCGATCGTCAACGTGTCGTCGCATCAGGCGCAGCGGCCGGTGCGGGGCGCCCTGCCGTACGCGACCGCGAAGGCGGCGATCGAGGGGCTGACCCGGGCCCTGGCCGTGGACTACGGGCCGCGCGGGGTGCGGGTCAACGCCGTGGCGCTGGGGTCGATCGCCACCGAGCGTTCGGCGGCGCAGCTCGCGGGGATGGGGGCGGAGGAGGCGGCGGCGTTCGAGCGGGAGATCGCGCTGCTGCAGCCGCTCGGGCGGTTCGGACGGGCCGCGGAGGTGGCGGAGACGGTCGCGTTCCTGTTGTCCGACGCGGCGAGCTTCGTCAACGGCGCGGTGCTGCCCGTGGACGGCGGCCGGGCTGCGCAGGGGAGGGATCCGGAGGAAGCGTGAGCGCCCGGGACGCGTACGTCGGATAACCTGCGAAGAATGGCCGAGTCGCCCACTGTCATCCGGGACCGGGCCGTCGCGGTCGCCGACTACCTGCTGGCCGTGCGGTCGCAGATGGAGCGGCCGCCACGGCGGCTGCCCGTGGACGCGCACCACCTCGACGCGCTGCCCCGGCATCCCGCGTGCCGGCTCGGCCCGGACGCCGACGGCACCACGTGGCTGCGGGTCGGGCTGCCCGAGCTGCCCGGGCCTCCTGCCGTCCCCGCCGCCCTGCGCGAGCGCCTCAACCCGCCCGCCGCGGCGCCGGGGGACAAAAAGGATGCGTCGGAGGACGGCGACCTTGAGTACGAGACGTGGCGCGAGGAGGTCTGGCGCCCCTGGGAGGAGCTGACCCGAGTCACCGAGCAGACCCGCGTCCTGCACCGCCAGCTGTTCGACCGGATGCACCAGCTCGACATGACCGCGGCGACCCTCGAGCTCGTCTGGGGGCACGGGATCCTGGAGGCCGAGGTGGCGGGCGAGCGGGTGCGCTATCCGCTCGTCGCCACCCCGGTCCTGATCACGTACGAGCCGGATCGTGCCCTGATCACCGTGGCGCCGCAGGGCCCGTCGCGGCTGCAGACCGACGCGCTGGCCGGGCTGGGCGAGCGCTACCTGCGCCAGCTGCTCGCGCTCGCCGGCCCGGGCGGCACCCTGGAGCTGGACCTGTGGGACGACCTCGCGCGCCGGGAGTTCCTCGAGCGCGCGATGGTTCGTCTCGGTCACGACCGCCTGGTCGTGAGCCCGGACGACGAGCGGACGGCGAGCCCCCGCGTCGTGGACACCGGCGTCCTGTTCGTCCGGCCGAAACAGCGGCAGTTGCGCGGCTTCCTGGAGAACCTCCGCGACCGCCTGCAGTCCGGCGACACCGCGAGCATCGGCGCCCTGGCCGCGATCCTCGCGCACGAGCCGAGCCGCCTGCGGATGCCCGAGGACCGCCCGGAGTCGTGGCAGCGGGTGGGGGAGCGCCTGCTCATGCCGCTGCCCACGAACGAGGCGCAGGAGTCGATCGCGCGCCGCCTCGCCCAGCACCGCAACGTCGCCGTGCAGGGCCCGCCCGGCACCGGCAAGACGCACACGATCCGGAACCTGATCTGTCACCTGATGGCGAACGGCAAGCGGGTGCTCGTCGTCGCGCAGAAGGAGGATCCGCTGCGCGTGCTGCGCGACGGGCTGCCGGAGGGCGTACGGGCGCTGTGTCTCGCAGTGCTCGGCAGGACGGCCGACCAGCTCGTGCAGTTGCAGCTGGCGGCGCGGGAGCTGAGCGATCGGGCGGCGACGCTGGACCAGCGGGCGGAGGCGGCCCGGGTCGAGCGGATCACGGCCCGGCTGGGCGCGGCCGAGGACGATCTGTTTCGGACACTGGGCGCGCTGCGGTCGATCGCCGAGAGCGAGGCGGCCACGTACGAGGCCGGTGCCGCGGTGCTGACCCCGGCGGAGGCGGGCGCGTGGTTGCGGGAGCGCGCCGCGACGGACGGCGGCATCCCGGACGCCGTGGACCCGCGGGCGGCGCCGCCGCTGAGCGGGGAGGAGTTCGCGTCGCTGCTGAGCCTCGCCGCCGGGTTACCGGCCGCGGATCGGCGGGCCGCCGTGCGGGAGCTTCCCGAGGCAGGGGCGCTGCCGGGCGGCGTACAGGCGAAACAGCAACGAGCCGAGCGGGCGGCGGCCGAGGAGCGGGTGTCGCGGCTGGCGGCGGCGGGTGTCGACATCGACGCCGTACGGGACCTGGGCGAACACGCCGCCGGCGAGCTCCTCGACGGGCTGCGCGAGGCCGTCGCGTGGGTGCGCCGCCGGGAGGGCAGCTGGACCGACCGGCTCGGCAGGCTCGTCGCCGATCCGCACTGGGACCGCGTCTGGCGCGATCACGTGGCGGCGACCGAGGGCCTGCAGGGCGACCTCGCGGGGCTGACGCGCGTGCTGGCCGGGCACCGGGTCGGTGTGCCGCCGCCGCTGGCCGCCGAGCCGAAGCGGCTGCTGGCCGGGCTCGGCGAGCTGCACCGGCGGTTCGCGGCGGGCAGGGGCGTGAGCCGCCTGCTGCAGGCCGCGCTGCACAAGATCGCCGACGAGGTGCGGGTGGACGGCGAGCCGTTGCGGACCGCCGGCGACGTGGAGATCGCCATCGCCTGGGTACGCCGCACGCGGGCGCAGCGGCAACTCGGCGAACACTGGTCCGAGTGGATCCAGCGGCTCGGCATCCCGGCCCGGGACGGTGACCCGGAGGTCTGGGCGGGCGCGCTGCTCGCCGAGGCCGGCCGCTCACTGGGCTTCGACGCCGGCCGGTGGGTCGAGCTGTCCCGGCGGCTCGCGGTGGCCGTACCGCAGCGGGAGCTCGACCTCGACGCGACCCGGCTGGCCGAGGTCCTGGAACTCGTCGCGGACGCGCCCGTGATCTTCGACCGGGACCGGCGGGTGGCGGCCGAGGAGGCCGTGGCCGCGGGCCTGGCGCCGTGGCCGGAGGCGGTGCGGGCGTGGCGCACGCTCGACGGCTGGGACGAGTTCCTCGCCGAGACCCGCAGGCTGCTGGCGCTGCGTCCCGAGGTCGAGCGCTACCTGTCGCTACGGGACCGGCTCGCGGCCGCGGCGCCGGCGTGGGCCGCCCAGGTCGACGCGGGCGCGGTGCCCGCCGTCTCCGGTGCCGCCTGCCTGCGCGCGTGGCAGTGGCGGCAGGTGCAGACGTGGTTCGACGAGGTCGTGGGGAGCGTCGATCCCGCCGTCCTGGGCCGCCGCGTCGAGCAGGACCGCGAGAAGATCCGCCGGCTCACCGCGGACCTGGTCGTGGCGTCCGCCTGGCTGGAGGTCTCGCGCGCCTTGGACGACCGGCGCCGTGCGGCCCTCGCGGACTGGACCACCGCGCTGCGCAAGATCGGCAAGGGCACCGGCCGCAGCGCCGCCGCCTGGCAGGCGCACGCCCAGCGGGCCATGGCGTCCGCGGTCGAGGCCGTGCCCGTGTGGGTCATGTCGGTGGACCGCGCGATCGAGCAGTTCGCCGGCGGCGCGCACTTCGACGTGGTGATCGTGGACGAGGCGTCGCAGGCGGACCTGTTCGCGCTGCCCGTGCTCGCCCTCGCCGAGCGCGCCGTCGTGGTCGGCGACGACCAGCAGATCGGCCCGCAGCTGGGTTTCGCCGGCCCGGTCACCGGCCTGATCCACAGTCACCTGGGCGACGTACCGTCGGCGGAGCACTTCGATCCCGAGTCGTCGCTCTACGACCACGCCGTGCGCCGGTCGCCGGAGCGCATCCTGCTGACCGAGCACTTCCGCTGCGTACCGCAGATCATCGAATTCTCGTCCAAGCACTACTACGACTCCAAGATCCAGCCGCTGCGGGCGGACAGGCCAAACCTCGATCCCGTACGGGCACAGTTCGTGCCCGCCGGCGCCCGGCGCCCGCTCGCCCCGCACGGCGACGTCAACCGGCCCGAGGCGGACGCGCTCGTCGAACGGGTGGCCGCGATCGTCGCCGACCCGGCCTGCCGCGGCCGCACGCTCGGCGTCATCAGCCTGCTCAGCTCGAGCGGCCAGGCCTCCTACCTGCTCGAACGGCTCCGCGAGACGCTCGGCGAGGAGGAGATGGAGGCCCGGCGGCTGCGTGTCGGCGACGCCTACACGTTCCAGGGCGACGAACGCGACATCGTCCTGCTGTCCCTGGTCGTGGCCGACAGCGACGACCGGATCGCCGCCTTCACCCGCCGCGAGTACCACCGCCGCGTCAACGTCGCAGCCTCGCGCGCCCGCGACCAGCTGTGGATCTTCCACTCGGTCCGGCCCGGCTCGCTGCACCCCGACGACGCCCGCGCGGCGCTGCTGACCTACGCCCTCGACGCCCGCACGCCTCCCGAAGTGCCCGACCCCGAACAGCTCTGCGAGAACGACTTCGAGCGCGAGGTCCTCCGCCGCCTCACCGCCCGCGGCCTGACGCCGGTGCCGCAGTTCCGCATCGGCGGGTACCGCATCGACTTCATGCTCACCGCCCCGGGCGGCCGCCGCCTCGCCATCGAATGCGACACCGACACCTACAGCCCGGAGCAGTGGGAGAGCGACATGCGCCGGCAGGCCGTCCTCGAACGCGTGGGCAACTGCACCTTCGTCCGCCTCCGGGGCAGCATCTTCGCCCGCGAACCCGAGGCGGCGCTGCGCCCGGTCTGGCAACGCATCGCCGAGCTGGGCATCACCTGACACCCTCGACCCGGATGCCGTACGTGGTCAGGAAGCCCGCGGCCAGCTCCGGGTCCGCCCGCCGGGGCGCGTGCCGCCGCCACCACGGCCGCGACTCCGTGCCGGGCAGCACGTCGTCCCGGAGCAGCTCACGGAACTCCGCGTCGATCCCGGCCACCTGCTCGCCGAACTCGTGGCACTCCGGGCGGTCGCGCAGCAGGGGGTGGCCCAGCAGCCGCTCGATGAAGTCGCGCTGATCCAGGTCGTGGGAGTACTCCTCGATGGTGTCGTCATGGCCGTCGCGCACGTCGGCGACCAGCTCGCGCCAGCCGTCGAGCACCTCGTCCGGGAGCAGGCCACGGGTGTCCGCATCGCTGCGCCGGGTCGCCTGCCGGAACAGCCCGACGAAGGTCGGCTCGGTCGGCGGCAGGGGGCCGTCTCCCGACTTCCACGTCGTCCCCGAGGGGCCCGTCGTCCAAGCGGGCACTGTGGCTCATCCTCCTCCGGCCGGGGTCTATGCGGGCATGGTGCCAGGGGCGGGGCCGAAGCGGCGGCGATATTCGGTCGGGGTGAGGCCGGTGGCGCGCCGGAGCAGCGTACGGAGGTTGGTGGCCGTGCCGAGGCCGCTGCCCCGGGCGACCATGTCGAGCCGGGACTCGCCGCGTTCGAGGAGGCGGCAGGCCAGGGCGACGCGTTCGCCGGTGAGCCAGGCCAGCGGGGTCGTGCCGAGCTCGGCCCGGAAGCGGCGGTGCAGGGTCGCCGGACTGACCGCGGCCCGGGCGGCGAGGCCGGCGACGGTCAGTGGGCGGTCGAGGCGGGCCTGCGCCCAGGCGAGCAGCGGCGCCAGCGACTCGTCCGGGCGGTCGGGGACGGGCCGCTCGACGAACTGGCGCTGGCCGCCGTCGCGATGGGCCGCGAAGACCAGGCGGCGGCTGACCGCGTTCGCGATCTCGGCCCCGTGGTCGCGGCGTACGACATGCAGTCCCAGGTCGAGGGCAGCCGCACTGCCCGCCGAGGTCAGGATGTCGCCGTCGTCGACGAACAGCACGTCGGGCTCGAGCCGGACGGCGGGGAAGCGGGCCCGGAAGGCGTCGGCCCACTGCCAGTGCGCGGTGGCGCGGCGGCCGTCCAGCACCCCGGCCTCGGCCAGGGTGAACGCGCCGCTGCAGAAGCCGATGAGCCGGGCGCCGCGGGCGTGGGCGCGGCGGACGGTGTCCAGGACGGCGGCGCGCCGGGGCACCTCGACGTCGGGGCGGTTCGGCACGATGAGCGTGTCAGCCTCGTCCGCGGCCGCGAGCGGGGCGACGCCGGTGAGCTGGAAGAAGCCGTCGCGCATGCGGGTGTCCGACTCGGCCGCGCAGAGCCGGAAGTCGTACAGGTCGCGGCCGAGCTCGGGGCGGCGCAGGCCGAACACCTCCGTGGCGCAGCCGAGCTCGAACGGGTTCGAGTTCGCGTCCACCAGCACCACCACCCGGTGCAAGGATCGTTGCGACATGTGCGATTCATAGCACTTCCGCGCGTACGGGATCCAGCGCACGATCGCAGCCATGAGTGAACCGATCTCGTTGACCGAGGCCCTCACGTCCTTCGCGGAGCCGTGGAGCCCGCGCATCGTGACCCGCGTCAACGACTACGACGTCCGGATCGCGAAGGCCCACGGCGAGCACATCTGGCACACCCACGAGCACACCGACGAGTTCTTCCTGGTGCTCGACGGCGAGTTCGAGATCGCGCTGCGGGACCGGGTGGTCGTGCTGCGCGCGGGCGAGGTCTTCACCGTGCCCCGCGGGGTCGAGCACAAGCCGTCCTCGCCGCGCGGCGCCTCGATCCTGATGTTCGAGCCCACGGGCACGCTGACCGTGGGGGACCGGCACGACGAGGTGCCCGGTCATGTCGACGCGACGACCGGGCACGCGCTCTGACTCCCTAGTTCGAGCCCTGCTGTTCGATGCGGGCCTTGAGGCCGGTGTGCTCGGCCAGCAGGGTGAGCAGGGCCGGGCCGTCGATCAGCTCGACCGGGCGGCCCGCGACCGCGTCGTGGGCGTCGTGGTCGCAGCCGTCGATGGCGACCAGGATGCCCTTGGTGGCGCCCGCCTCGGTGACCGCGGCGGCGAGCTCGTTGGCGTGCCCGGCGCCGGCGACCGTGCCGCGGACGGCGTGGATGACGACCGGGCCGCCGAAGACCGGGCGGGGGTCGGTGGCCAGCCAGCGCCCGCCGGCCGCATTGCCCATCGCAAGGCCCATGGTGCAGAACAGGTCGGCGACCGTCTGCTCCCACTCGGGTGCCGGCAGCGTGGCCAGGTTGGGGCGCTGGTCGATGTCGGCGAGGACGTTGAACTCCTCGGTGAAGTCCCGGTCCGCCTCGAGGTCGAAGTCGAGCGCGGGGGTGACGCCGTCGAGCTGGTCCGGTGCGGCGGAGATGCCCGCCTGCAGGTGGGCG
>CAKUMG010000049.1 GCA_934667465.1 uncultured Actinoplanes sp.
GCAGCGGTCCGGACTCGGTGATCCAGGCCCGGTCGGCGCCGCCCGCGTACATGGGGGCGAGGCCGAGATCGCGGACGAGCGCCCACAGAGGTCCCGGTCCGGCCAGCCCGATGCGCCCTGCTTCTTCGAGCAGGGTTTCCGGGACCAAGCCCAAGGCCCGGCTCAGCTCCCCCAGCCGCTGGGTGTCCGCCTCGTCCAAGCCGAGCGCGCCGGCCAGCCACGGCAGCGCCGAACGGTGGGGCACCGCGACGAGCTGCGTGTCCGCAGCGGCCAGGATCTCATCGGTGGCGGGATCGAACCAGGTGACCGTTGCGGCGTCGTCGGGTTCGAGCCAGCGCAGCCCCATGCCGGCTGCCGCGATCCAGGCCGTCCGCCGCGGTCCTGACGGATGCGGGCGGTACCTGACCAGCACCGCATCGAGCAGCCCGCTCCGGAGACCGTTGACCACTTCGGCCGGGGAAGCGGGCTCCGAACTCGGCCCCAGCAGTTCCCGCAGCTGCCCGGAGGTCAGCGGCAGGGGCGATCGGAGCAGTTCGGCAGGGTCGGCGCCGGACGGCAGCCCGAAACGGGCCACGTACACGGCAGCGGCCCAGGCCGAGCCCGGCACGGTGGCGGGCAGCCGCGTCAATAATTCGGCGAGCCGTTTCCAGGACGGGGGGTGCGGGCCGGACGCGATCTGCAGGGCCTCGGTCAGAGCCGACCGGGCAGCGACGTGCGGGGAAGGCAGCACCCGGACCGCAGTGGCGGCTTCCCACGAGGTCACCCGCCCCCGGTCGTCCACCGGCAGGTGGCGCGCGTCCGTACGCTTGCCGGTTCGCTGCGGCGGAACCTGGACCTGAGCCCGGAGGACGTCGGCGAGATCCTCGGCCGGCACGTGCTCAGCCACCGGGACCACTACGAGGCGGTCCCGGTCCGGCTGGGTCGCGAAGTAATCCCGCGTGAGCGTCGACAGCGGCGAGTCCTCGATCAGGTGCACCAGCGTGGCGTCGGCCGGCGCCGGTGCTTCCGGGGCGGGCAGCAACGCCAGCGGATCCGGCTCCTGAGCCCTCGTGGATCCGGCGAGCAGCAGCAGATTACCGGCTGGCGTAGGAATCACCGCGAGGTCGCAGTCACCGTACGGAGATGTCAACCCGGCTCGCCCTCTCTCGACGTCACGTTCCCTACGACGGCGGCTACGGTCGCAGTGTTCAGCTGCGTCCCGGTAACCGGTAGTTCTCGTCGAGCGCGGCACCCGCCGCCGGGTCGAACTGGCTGAAGCCGCGGGCGTCGCACTGCCTGCCGGCGTTGATGCAGTGCTCGACCAGCGCCGCCAGCGTCCCGGGCGTCCACGCGTTGTAGAAGTCGTAGTGGAACGAGAAGCCCCGCCCGCTCGACAGCCGAACCCGCGACATGTCGCCGTCGACCGGCCACGCCATTTTGAACTCGATCATCGGCACCGCGACCGGATGGCTGCGCGGACACACACCGTCGACCGGGTAGATGATGTGACTCTTGTGGTCCGGGCTGTCCAGGTGCCGTCCGTCCCAGCAGCTCGGCGCCTGCATCCTCAGGTTCAACCGGCTGCCTCGCGAGCACTCCCCGACCGGGAAGTCGATGTTGCGGTAGCTGTTCCCGCACTCCCAGCCCGCGACGAAGCCGGGCGCGTCCGCGAACTGCTGCGCGGTCGTGGTGGGGCTGCCCACCAGGAAGCGCAGCCCTGGCGGGAAGGGTCGTACGCTGGTGTAGTCCCGCACCCCGCTCTTATAGTAGATGGTCTGCGGCCCCTCGGGCACGACCGGCCGATCACCAGCGAGCAGAGTCGGCATCCAGTAGCCCGACCTGTCGTCCGGCACCCGGCACAACGTACCGCCTGCCATCAATGACGCTGTCGTGCTCGCCGCCGCGGTGGTCGTATTACCCATGAATGTGTGGTCGTGCGACGCGCCGGGCTGCCGGAAGAACACGATCGGGTCGTCCGCCCGCCGGTGACTCACCGCACAGTTCGCCTGGAACTCCCGGTGCGCCTTGTTCGGAGGCCGATTCGTCGACGGCGTCACCCCGATCACGGGCTTCTCGGCAAGCACGTAGCTGCCGGGGGCGCTGCGGTGCCGGGAGTGCGAGCCGGTGGCGGTCGGAGGTTCTGTCCACGTCCTTGATGGGATTTCCCGGTCGGCCGGCGTGGTGATGGGCGTCTTGCCCGAGGCCGCGGAGGTGGCCGGGGTTCCAGGGTCCGGCACCGGGCTGGAATCGTGGGGCGCGTGGCGTGCCGGCGTGGTTACGGAACTGCCCTGCGGCATCACCGTCTCGTGAGCGCCGACCAGCCGCGGGGAGCCGACCACGATCCATGACGCCACTCCGAGGGTCGCCACGAGCAGCGCGGCGGCAGCCGAGTGCCGCGGCCGCCACCCGCGTACGAGACGGTTTTGGTTTCGCATCGATCCTCCGTGGATCCGTCGGGCCGGGGCGGACGGGGCGCGGAACGTGCGCGGTGGCCACGCCGGATGCCGCATGCACACTCGCATTCAGAACCGGGACGCCGGCAGTCCCTCTGCAGGGACATCGCCACGTCCGTACATGCGTGGCACTCATGTCCTCGGTATTGCGGCCGTGCCGGCGCCATGAATGGTCCTTCGCATCGTCGACCATCGAAAACGAGTCCCGCCCGCTTTTACGGATCCTCTTGATCGAGGCCTGATGACGTGAGGAGAAGTTGACGTCGTCTGAACCTGCTCGAGCTCGCCGACATACGCAGCAGGTGACCTACTCGATGTCGGCTGGATGCTCACCAATGCCCTGATGGGCGCCGCTGCCCTGCACCCGGCCATGACCGCCATGGCTCAGGCAGCGCGGCCCGTGCCCGCCGGGTGATCGGACGCGGCCGGCTGATCTTGCTGGCCACCGCCAGGCTGCTGGCGCCGGTCGTCCTCGGCGCCGAATGGATGTGCGGCGGCCCACTCGACGTTCCGATCGTCGTAGCCGGCTGCATCGTACCGTTCCTGCTGGTCGTCACCCGCCTGCAAGGCATCGTCGAGCTGCTCGCCGCGGCACTCGACATCGCCCAGGACCAGGCCCGTACCGATCAGCTCACCGGCCTGGCGAACCTGCGGCCTCTTCCGCACCTGCTCAGAACACGCCTGGCCGCTGACACCGCCCCGATTTCAAACGGATGCGGGGATTGTCTGCTGCTTTGCGGCGTGTGGGGTACCGGCAGGGACTCTCAGACAGTCGGCAGAATATTTACGCTGGGGTTATGGACAGCCGGGCGGAAGTCAGTGCTTTTCTCAAGTCGCGCCGAGACAAGATCACGCCGGAGATGGCGGGCGTGCAGTCCTTCGGTGAGCGGCGGGTGCCGGGGCTGCGGCGTGGGGAAGTCGCTCAGCTGGCCGGGGTGAGCGCCGAGTATTACACCCGGCTCGAGCGCGGCAACGTGGGCGGTGTGTCCGGGAATGTCTTGGACGCGCTGGCTCGGGCGCTGCAACTGGACGAGTTGGAACTGGCCCACCTGCACCATCTGGTGCGAGCGGCGGCGACCCCGCGATCTCGGGTGAGCAAGCGTGCCGTGGCCCCGGCGGTGCGGCCGTCGGTGGCGCGGATGGTCGAAGGCATGCCCGGCATGCCGGCGTACGTCAACAACAACCGCCTCGATGTGCTGGTGAGCAACTCGCTGGGCCGAGCCCTGCTGACCGACCTGTACGCCGACCCGGCCTGCGGCGGGAACATGGCGCGGTTCGTGTTTCTGAGCCCGGCTGCCCGGCACTTCTTCGTCGACTACGACCGCATCGCCCGTAGCGCTGTCGGGCACTTCCGGGCCGAGGCGGCCAAGAATCCGTACGACCGCCACCTGTCGAACGTGATCGGTGAGTTGTCGACCCGTAGCGAGACGTTCCGGGTTCTGTGGGGCTCACGCGACGTGTACGCCTTCCGCGACGGCAGCAAACGCCTACGGCACCCGATCGTCGGCGAACTCACCCTCGACTTCGAGGCGCTGCCTTTACCGGACGACAGCGGCCTCCAGCTCGCGGTCCACAATGCCGAGCCAGGCAGCGCCACCGCTGACGCTTTGACATTGCTGGCCGCTTGGGCAGCGACCATCATCGGCGCGGAAGACGGCTCCCTGGCCGAAAACTGAACGGCGTACCGCGCGCCGCGCACGTACGACAGCTCTGGGGGTCCCTGCCGATACCTGCCGGGACGGGGACTCTCACCCGAGCCGCATCCCGAGCTCTGATGGAGGGGCAGGAACACCCACGACGGATGACGAGGAATGCGGTCATGAGCAAGGTTCCCTCCATCACCTTGAACAACGGCGTCGAGATGCCTCTGCTGGGCTTCGGCGTCTTTCAGATCCCGCCGGAGGACACCGAGCAAGCTGTCCTCGAGGCGCTCGAGGCCGGCTACCGGTCGATCGACACGGCGGCGGCTTACCGAAACGAGGAAGCCGTGGGCCGCGCGATCGCCGCCAGTGGCATCCCGCGCGAGGAATTGTTCATCACGACGAAGCTCTGGATCCAGGACGCCGGCGACGAACCCGCCAAACACGCGCTCGAGAAGTCGCTGGGCAAGCTCGGCCTCGAACAGCTGGACCTGGTTCTGATCCACACACCGTACGGCGACTACTACGGCACCTGGCGCACGCTGGAAGCCGCCCATCAGCAGGGCTCGGTACGCGCCATCGGCGTCTCCAACTTTCACCCCGACCGGCTCACCGACCTCATCGCCCACAACGAGATCGTCCCGGCCGTCGACCAGGTCGAGACGCACCCGTACTACCAGCGCATTGCCGACGAGCAGGCCATGCGCAAGCGGACCGTGCAGATCGCGGCGTGGGGTCCGCTGGCGCAGGGCCGACACGGCCTGCTCCAGGATCCGGTGCTCACCGAATTGGCCGGCGCATACGACAAGTCCGCGGCTCAGATCGTGCTCCGCTGGCTGACGCAGCGGCTGGTGCCAGCGGTCGTGAAATCCACCCAGCCGGCCCGTATCCGCGAGAACCTCGCTGTCTTCGACTTCGAGCTCACCGACGCCGACATGGCGCGAATCACGGCACTCGACGGCAAGACCGGACCGGCGTACGACATCCGTGACGCCGACACCGCCGACTCCATCAACAACATGCCGCTCACCTGATCGCAGCCACGAAGATAGCCTGCGGACGACGGCGGCCAGTGCGTATCAAGGAGACCCGCATGCACATCATCGTCTTCGGCGCCACCGGCATGGTGGGTCAAGGAACCCTGGAAGCCTGCCTGCTCGACGACACCGTCACCGAAGTCCTGGTCATCGGCCGCTCACCAACCGGCCGTACCCACCCGAAGCTGCGCGAGATTCAGCACGCCGACTCCACCGACTTCACCGCAATCGCGGACCAGGTCACCGGATACGACGCCTGCCTCTTCTGCCTCGGCGTCTCGGCCCTGGGCATGAGCGAGCAGGCGTACCGGGCCATCACCGTGGATGTCACCCTTGCCGCCGCCCGGACACTGCTGGCCGCCAACCCGGATCTGGCCTTCTGCTATGTCTCCGGAATCGGCGCCGACGGCACCGGCAAAACCCGCATGATGTGGGCCAGGGTCAAGGGCGAGCTGGAGAACACCCTGCTGCAGATGTCACCGCGCGCATACATGTTCCGGCCCGCGTTCATCCTGCCGCTGCCCGGCGGCAACGCGAAAACGACGTGGTACGTGCTGCTGTACAAGATCCTCACACCGCTCTACCCTATGCTGCGCCGCGTTGCGCCGAGGTTCATCACCACCAGCTTAACTCTCGGCGAAGCCATGCTCGCCGCAGCCCGGAACGGTGCCCCGCAACGCATCCTGGAACCCGGCGATATCGGGACTGGAGGAAAGATGGCCTAACTCATGGCTAATGAGACACTTGATGACCGTGACGACAGAGGCCCCAGCGCAAGGTATCGCGGTCCTGCTCCGCGTGAGGCAACCTCCCGCGGGTCATACCCCGCCCGAACATGCGGTCAACGCCGAGTTTGTCGGCCGAAACGGCTCGCTATCGCGTAAGCGACCGGGAAAGCCGTTTGCCTGCACCTGCACAGGCACCGATGTCTACGCCGGTGATGTGCCCATCGTCGTCGACAATCCGGACAGCGTTCAGAGCTTCTCGGCCGGCCCTGAACGATGCGCCGTAGCCACCGAAGAAGTACCCCGAAGAGCTGCGGGCGCGGACCGTGCGCCTGTATCGCGAATCGGAGCCGAAGCCGGCGATCCGGCGCCTAGTACTGGAACGGCAGTAAGCAGGCGAGGAGCTGAACGTGCATCACGAGGCCTGCGCGACTATATCCGCCAGGCCGAGAAGGACGTCGATGGAACAGCACGGCCGGCCGAGTGCGGACCGGGTCAGGAGAACCGCCAGCTCGCAAGCGAGAATGCCGAGTTGCGCCGGGCCAACGAGACCCAGAAGGCGGCGAACGCATCTCACGTGGAGGATCTCGACCCGGCTGCAACTCGATCGAGCTGATGTCGAGTAGGGCGCGCCCGATGGTGGCAGGGGTCCCCGATGAACAGCAGCTCGTCGACTGCACGGCGCAGGGCGCCGACCGCCTCGGCCTTGGTGGGCGGCATAATTGCCCTGCACCGCCCCGAGGTTGATCAGCGCGCGCAGCCTAGTTGTCCCCGGCGTGCTCGATCAGCCGGTATGCACGGCGGTCCTGTCGTGTCATACGTCCGGCATCGGCCGCAGCTCGCTGAGTTGTAAGCCCCATGGCTGGGTGGTGGGGCCGCGAGTATCGAACACGCCCGGGCCGTAGGGTGCCAGGAACGCGTACCAGTCGCCCTCGATCAGCTCGAAGATCTCCCCTTCGCTCCACCTCGACGTTGTGGGTGTGCCGCCTGGGCACCGGGCGAATCCCGAGGCCTCCGCCATGCCCGGGCCGCGTACGTAGAGCAGCACGCACCCACTCGTCCGGATCACGGACTGGAACCGGTAAGGCCCGACTTCGGTGGCGCCGTATCCGGAGGTCTGGTCCGCATGCCGTTCCAAGTCCGCGCGGTAGTACGTGAAGGTGGCTTTGCCGGGCAGGTCGCCGGAGGCGAGCGACCAGGTCGCCGCGAACACCATCGGCACCACCGCCAAAGGCGACAACCGCCGACGCGGCCCGGGAGGAGACCCGGCCCACCACATCACGCCGGTTGTCAGCCACGCCGTCGCAACGATGACCCAGCACCACATCGCCGCGCTGAGAGTGCTGAAGTAGCCGCCGGGCACCCTCACGCCGTGCAGCATCAGGCCGGCAGGTACCACCGCACCGGCTGCCACCCACCACGGCGACATCCACCACGGCCGCACGACGCCCTCTTTGTGTTGCATCGCGACCGGGTTCAGTTGCCGGCGCTGGGAAAGTTCAGGACCTCGATGCGGCTGCCACCCTCACGCGGTGCGAAGACGCTGGCGATGTCGTTGGACTTGAGCAGGCGGTGGTCCAGGAGCGGGTCGGAGGTGAAGGTCACCGTGGACCGGTGGCGCACGGCCCAGTCCGACCAGTCCGAGGCCGCGGACGCGGTGGCGATCTGCAGGATGCCGGTGTCCGAGGCGGCGCTGACCACGAATAGGTTGTCCCGGGAGTCAACGCCGATGTCGCCGCGGCTGACGCCGGCCCGGTAGCTGAGCAGCCGCTGGCGCCACTGGCCGGTCGCGGCCTCACGCCAGTAGTGGACGAGCACGGTGCTGGTGCGGGCGTTGGTGAAGACGCTGTCGCTAGCCGCCGACGGCGGCAGGTGTGAGGCGAGAACGTGCACGTTGCCTGCCGAGTCGACGGTCTGCGACTCCTGGTTGATCAGCCCGCGGTTCTGCCCGATGACCCAGAACCGGGCCGCGGCACTGGTCGTCGAGATCGGGCTGGTGTCCGCGGTGCCGATCAGCGCGCCGGAGCCGCCGCGCCAGGTGCGGCCGCGGTCGGTGCTGTAGGCGTAGAAGAGGTCGTGGTTGGTGCTGGCGTTGGTGGTCTCCCGCACCGTCCACGTGGTGTGCAGGATGCCCCGGCCGTCGTACTGGAAGCCGAACAGGTAGGCGTTGTTGCTCAGGGTGGTGCCGTCCATGATCTTGCCGACGAAGCTCCACGCGCCACCGCGGTATTCGAAGAGCACCTGATTGCCGTTGCCGCTCGATCCGGTCCGGATGGTCAGCTGCAGGTTGCCGTCGGGCATGGTGAGGAACTGCGGGTAGGTCATGACGGCCATGTCGCGTCCGGCGAGGCTGTTCTGCACGGCGCCGAAGATGGCCGGTGTCCAGGCGGCGGTGTCCGGTGCGGTCGCGATGCCGGCCACCGACGTGCGGTAGCGGAAGCGCTGGGTGTGCATGTCGAACGAGAGGTGGATGCTGCCGTCCGCGTGCGAGAGCCCGATGCTGATCGTGTTGTGCGAGTCGGTGGTGGTGGTCCGGTAGTCGGTCAGGCGGATGGTCTGCCAGGTGCCGCCGGTGGGGCGGCGGGACACGTTGACGTAGCCGTCCTGATCCCAGAAAGCGGCGTACTGCCAGCGCTTGTGCGAGACGATGCCGTCCTGCTGAAACGACTCGCCGTTCATCAGACCGGTGAAGCTCTCGGCCGTACGGCCCTTCGTGGTCAGTGTGGTCGTGCTCGGCGCGCCGACCGCCGGGGGCGCAGCCAGCGCCGGCATGGGGAGGGCGGCGACAAGCAGGAGTCCGGCCAGTGCCGCGCTCACTCGGCGGCGAATCTCGATTGCCATGAAGAACCCTTCGAAACGGAGTCATTGATCCGCACTTATGTGGTGTCCGAGCCGGAGAGCGGAGCTGACGCCGTTTGCGCCGTCGGGAACCGCGATCGCCCACCCGAACCGTCGAGTCGCAACGGCGTGATATGCCGCGCGGCGCAGCCTCCCACATCCACATCGGTGCGTTTGTCAACCAAAGTGTGATCCTGTCGGAGAAAGAATCATTTCTTCGACTGACGCCGATGAGCGGCGGGGGTTCTGCCGCAGGCGGCCTGGCGGCGCGGCAGCGCCTGTCAACGACAGTGCGAGACCCATCGGGGAGATGTCGGTCGTACGGCAGACGCGGACTCCACAGCACCGTGGCCGCATTCACCGAGCAGGCCGGCACGGTTGAGGACGACGGTGGTGCCGGTGATCCGACCCGGCGGGGGTGGCTGCACGGTAACTCTGGTCCCGAAGTCGGTGAAGGAGACGGTCGCGGTGATGCTGCCGCCGGTGCTGGGTGTGATGGTGGCGCGGCAGCCGGCGAGCCGTCTGCGGTCGTCGAGGTCGGCGGTGAAGGCGACTGAGGTTGCGGCCGGTGCGCTGGCTCCGTCCGCCGTGCCCATCGCCGTGGACGTTGGCAGGTGGAGGGCTGAGTTGGCGGTGGTGCCGTCGAGGATGCCGGTGAAGCGCTGCGGGTCGCTGCGCTGGACGGCGGTGGCTTTGGTGAGGGCTTGGGCCATGCCGACGACGTCGAGGGATCTCGCCTGGGTGTTGGTGGGCTCGTTTCTCAGGCGCTGCCACGGCCGTTGAACGCTGCTGGGTGTGCCGTTAATGGTGGTCTTGGCGTAGAGGGTGGTGTTGAGGATCCGCCATCCGGTTTCGGTGCGGTCGTCGCCGGGGCCGCGGGTGGTGGCGGTGAAGGTGCCGGTCTTCGCCTGGGCGTCCAGGGTGCCGTTCAGGGTGCTGGTTCCCTGGTCCGAGCGGACGGTGAGTTTCACGGTGAACGACGTTCGTTGCAGGGCGCGGGCGGCGTGGGCGAGTTCGGCGGCGGGCCCGAAGGTGGGGCTCGGCCGGTCGGGAGGGCGGTCGCCCATCTGTTCGGTGACAGTGCAGCCGGTCATGGCGGCGAGCGTGGTGGTGGCCAGGACGACGGTGAGGCGGCGAGTCGTTCGCGAGCGGCGCGGCATGAGGGTCCTTTGTCTTCCGGTGGGGTGTTGGTCGCGGCCGGTGCGCGCGTCAGGGCCGTGGTTGGTGGTTGAGCAGCGCGTCGATCTGCCGGGCTGTGCGGGCGGGGCCGGTTAGGTGCAGGTAGTGCTGGCGGCGGGCGCCGGGTTGCCAGTGGTTGCGGCCGTCGCGGCTGATGGTGTTGTGGCCGCCGGTTCCGGTCGGGTGCATGCCGCTGCGGGTCTCGTAGAGGGCGTAGAGCAGGGCGGTGGGGTCCCAGCTGCCGTCTCGTGTGGTGGTGCCGCAGCCGTACAGCTGCTTGAAGACCGCGCGGACGGGGCTGCGGGCCGGGTGTGTGGTGCAGATCTGGCTGCCGGTGAACACTTGGGCGCCGACCTCGTAGCCGGTGAAGGCGATGGGGGTGGGCCAGCCGGTGACGACGCGTTGGGTGGCGTGCAGGTCGAGGGTGAAGTTCCACTCCGGTGTGCTGGCGTGCGGGTATTGCCCGCCCATGATCACTACGCGGGTGATTTTGCGGGTGATCAGGTTCCGGTCGGTTTGCTGCAGGCGGGCGAGGTTGGTCAGGGCGCCGATCGCGACGATGGTGACGCTGTGGTCCGGTGAGTTGGTCAAAAGCTGTCGGTAGAGGGTGAGCGCGTCGGCGGGCCGGCCGTGGTGTGGGAAGTGTTCGGTCAGGGTGCGGCTGTAGCCGTCGGGCGTGGTCGGTGCGGTTGCAGGGACACCGACCGGGAGGTCGGGGCGGCCGTAGTAGGTGTTGATGGCGTCGATCGCGGCGGCGTTGTGCGGGTTGGTGACGTTGGTGACGACGCCGAGTAGGTGGGCGTGTCCGCGGTCGGCAGCGGTATGCGCGGCGGCGAGGGCGGCGACGTCGTCGAACCACTGGCCGAAGTCGGTGTCGAGGATGATCCGGGGTGTCCCGGCCGGGCCGGCGTTCGCTGGTCGCTCGAGTGCCGAGTCCGGCGCCACCAGCAACAGCGCGGCGGTGAGCACGGTCACGGCGATCCGGTGTCGCCATGCCCGCGAGGACTGCGCGCGGGGCTGGGCTGTCCGCCCGGTGTCGTGCCGGGTTGGCGGGTTGTGGGCGACGTGGTCCTCGAAGCCGGTCCCAGGTATGCCGCCGGTCCGGGTGGGGTGGGTGGTCATCGGCCGCTCGCGGTGGCGATCAGGTTCTTCGGGGGTGCCTCGACGGTGACGGGGGTGCCGAAGTCGCTGTAGGCGACGCTGATCTTGCTCGGACGGCCGGTGCTGCTGTTCGTCAATTCGAGCTGGTACGAGACGAGTCGGCCCTGGGCGTCGAGTTCGGCGGTGAACGGGGTGGTCCGTTCCGCTGCTGTCCTGCTGGAGCTCGGGGCGGGGTTTGGGTTGATGGTGGCGGCTTTCACGCCGATGGCGTCGCCGGCTGCAGCGCGGTCGACCTGACCGGTGAAGTGGGTGGCGTCGATGCGGGTGACGTCGGTGGCGGCGGCCAGGGGCTGGGCCATGGCGGCGCCGTCGAAGGCCCGGGCCATGCCGGTGCCGGCGTTGCGGTCTTCGATCAGGCGTCGCCATGGCTTGTTCGGGTTGACGGGCCGTCCGTTGCGCAGCATTTTGGCGTAGGCGGTGGTGCCGATGACGCGCCAGTCGGCGCTTTCGGCCTTGCCGCTGCCGGTGGTGGTGGCGCTGAACTCGCCGAGGTTGCGCTGCGGGTCGACCCGGCCGGTCAGGGTGCCGGTTCCGTCGCGCAGCCCGACCTTGAGCGTGAGGGTGAAGCTCGTGTCGTTCAGCTGCCGTGCGGCGCGGGCGAGTTCCTTGTCGGCGCTGACGGTGGGGCTGGCGACGATCGTGGGTGGGTTCGGCGGTCGTTGGACGGTGTCGCGGCTGGCGCTGCAGGCGACACCTCCGGCAAGGACAGCGAGGATGCCGGGCACGGTGAGGATGCGGTGGTGACGGGACACGATGAGGTCCTTCGGTGTCATAGGGGTGGCGCCGCCTGGCCCCATCGAGCCCGACTGTCATCGGGACTCAGGTGGTGACGGTGCGGGCCGGCAGGTGCAGGACGTGGCGGGTGACGACGCTGGTCCGGGCGTGGCCGGTACCGGTGAGTAACCGCCCCTTTTCGCGAGCGGCTGTGCGGGTGGTGTGCTGTTGGGCGGTGTCACGCACGACGGGCGTCGGCACCGCACGACATGCGACGTCGTGGCGGTCGGCGCGACTCGTGCATGGTCCGGAGCTGGTGGCCGGTCCGGTTCCGGGCGTCCCGGCGCAGTGTCAGTTCCCGCGTGCAGGAGCGGGCGGATCGCGGTCGGGGCGGGTGCTGGCGGTGTGGCTCAGGCAGCTGTGGCCGGAGCCGGTGCCCCGATCCCCGCCCGTACGGTGGGGGCGGTCGATGACCGCGGTCGCCGAACATTGCTCGTCATGGCGGTGGCGGCGGGCCAGGTGAGCGGGGGGCGTCCGGTAACCGGACGCCTGCGGCGGGCGCGCGGCCAACGGCGTGATGGGCACTCCGGCGGGTGCTGCGGCACCACGACGGCATAACCGTGCGCTTCCGGGGTGGGGTGAGGGCATACCGAAACCTCCTGCCGATGGCGGGGTCAGCAGCCGGATGCGCCTGGAGGTGCGCTGGTGGTGGGTGCGTGCGGCGAGGCGCTGGTCTTCGCAGCCATCCCCTTGATGGGGACCGCTCCGTGCCCATGGCGCTTCGCCGGTCAAGCACCAAACCCATATGAGCGCATCATGCGCTTTCTTCGCTCCGGGATACGCGGCTGGCTGCCGGCTACTTCCTGAACGACGGTGCCAGGTGAGGTGCAGGCCGGAATAGTTGTCTGCCGTTAGCCGCGATTTTTGACCGGCTTGAACTTGGCTTCCGAGCGGGGCACCCTTTGACGGTGAGCAGGCGTGTGCACCGTCGGGACTCTACGGCGCCCATCAGATACAAGATCGGTCAGGCCATCATCACGGTCATCATTTTTGTTGTCGTCACCGTGCTATTCACCGTCGTCACGGGAATACTCATGTCCGGGACTGGCCACGAGAGCGACGTACTACGCACCGCTCTTGACGTCACCGTGCGCGTATTGTTCGTCGCTAACGTACTGTTATGGATCGGCGTGACGATTGCCTGGCTGGGCTATCTGATGCGTCGCCGGCAACTCGACCAGCAGGCAGCAGAAGCCGCCGGCCAGGTGTATGCACAGCTCGACGAACGCAACCGCGCCCCGCCGGATGACGTTGACAAGTCAGGCGGCCTGTTGCTCTGCGCACTCCCGTATGCCTATCGCCCTCAGGCGTGACGTGCGCCCGCCATGGCCGCAATTGCTCCCTAGATAGGCCATGTGCCGTGATACACAAAGGACGGGCGCCGCCTCATGAAAATAGCGGTCTGTGAGTTAGACAGTTTCAGCATCTGTGCCGCGCGGCGAGCGAAGGAGGCGGTCGTCAACGTGGCAGCCCATGCTGATGCGTGCCCGGCCAGTTGCACCGCGTCAACGGCCAGTTGATGGGCTGCGCGCGCGCCCATTTGGGCATCCCTGTAGTCGTCTGCTTGCAGCCGCTTCTCCAGCTCGGCAGCCTGTTTCTTGACGGCTGAGAGCGCGCGCTGGGCTTCGTCGCGGTGCCGTCGTTCTTCTCGGTCGAATCCCATCATGATGTGCTCGGGCGACAGGGACGGTACGTCGCGTGAAGACGCCATGGCCGAAGGATAGCCCCCCGCCTCGCCCGCCTCACCGTACGCAGGCAGGCAGCCAACCCCGTGCCGGGTACGCGCAGGCGGTGTAGCACCACGACCCGCGCGAGCGAGCTCATCCGGCCCGGAGTGAGGCCGCCGGCTTGCGCCGCTGCACGCTGATTTCCGGACGCGGGCGGCCTCGCTGCCGTAGCCGGGATGGGTGTGGGTGCCGGCCGCGACCTGCCTCACTGGACCAGAGCGTCGCGGCGATGACGGCCGGCACCTGGAGGTAGGCCATTAAGACCAGCGCGGGTGCCCTCATGCGGGTGGCGACCGCGTCGGTCAGGAGGTGCGGGTCGGTGCCGGGGGTGGGCCGCGGCGGAAGACCGTTCTGCGTTCATGTCCAGGCCGTCGACACGTACGTGGGGCATGACGAGTCGTTGGACCCTCGGCCCGTGGAGCCGGGTGGTGCTTGGTCCGCTGGCGACTACGACCTGCCGGGGATGGGTTCGGCGGGCCGTACGACGCGGGCAGCGACGGCCAGTAGCACGGCCAGGATAGGCAGGATGAGCAGCGCGCGGCCGAGGCCCAGCGGTGCGGCGGCGGCACCGATGATGACCGGGCCGGTGACGTAGCCGAGGTAGCCCAGTGCCGCGACCCGGGACAGAGCAGCGCCGGGCTGGTTCGTCTCGAGGTTGCCGGCGGCGGAGTAGAGCAGCGGGATGACGCACGCCAGGCCGGCGCCGAGGCAGGCGAAGCCGGCGATCGCCGCGAGCGGGTGGTCCAGCAGGAGGCCGGTGGCGAGTCCGGCGGCGGCGAGCAGGCCGCAGTAGCGCAGCAGGGTGACTGGTGGCACGGCGGCGGTGAGGCGGTCGCCGGCCAGGCGGCCCAGGGTCATGCAGCCGGCGAAGGTGGCGTACGCGGCGGCGGCGAGTGCGGGTGAGGCGCCGAGCCGGTCGAGGTAGACGCTGCTCCAGTCGGCTGCTGCGCCTTCGCTGATCAGGGCGCAGAAGGCGAGTAGTCCGAGCAGGGCCGTTCTGCGCCGGCGTGGTGCTGGCGCCGGGTCGGCGCCCGGCCTGGGTTGCTCGTCGGCGGGTGTGCTGCTGCGGTCCGGTGCCAGGTAGCGGATCGTGGCGGCACCGGCGGCGGTGAGACCGACACCGACAAGGGCGAAGGTGTGCTGGTAGCTCAGGCCGGCAAGCGCGCAGAGCCCGGCGACGACGGCGCCGGCGACGCCGCCGATGCTGAACAGGGCGTGGAAGCTGGTCATGATCGGCCGTTGGTAGGCGTGCTGGCAGAGC
>CAKUMG010000050.1 GCA_934667465.1 uncultured Actinoplanes sp.
TCACGGCGGACCAGGCCTCGTCCAGCCACAGCCCACCTTGCGCGGCGGCGATGCGCAGCGCGAGGCCGAGCGCGGCTTCCGTCGCGCCCAGGAGGTTCAGCGCGGTGCGGCGCGCCCGCAGCGCGACGAGGCGGTCGGCTTCCGCTGCGAGAAATGCCGCCGTACGCCGGTACGCGCGCAGGTTCGCGTCGGTGTGCGCGAGCGCTTGCGCATAGCGTTCCCGGGCGTCGAGCATCGCCTCGCCGGGGATGGCCGCGCCGAAGACGACGCCGTGGGCGTGCAGGGTCGCGGCCCGGTCGGCGGCGGAGGCGAAGCCGGTGTCCGCGTCCGCGCGCAGGGACGCGGCGACGGCGGTGACGCCCTCGGTCTCGATACGCACACCGTCGGCCATGGCTGCCTCCCGATACCAGTGGACTCGATGGGAACACGGATGCGGGAGCGGAACTGTTCAATGTTTCACCCACCGGTGACAAAAGCCGGGGTGCGGCCGGCGAAACTGCGGCCCCGGAGGTGGATTTTCCGGCCGCGGCGGGTACGGAGTGATCAATCGTTCCCCCAGCGAAAGGGAGAATCGCAATGAGCGTCGCGACAGACCCGGCGACCGTGGAGCAGTGCCTGCGTGCTGGTGCCGGTTTCTCGCAGGGCGACCGCAACTGGATCGCGGAGCAGTTCGTGACCCTGGATGCGCGCCTGGCGGGATTCCCTGCCGAGTCCACGGAGCTGGAGGTCTCGGTCAAGGATCGGGCCGCCCCGGGGCAGAAGGTGACCCTGGAGTGCTGGATCGCCGGCCGGAACAAGATCGTCACCACGTCGCTCGAGGAGGATCTGCACGCCGCCCTCAACGACGTCCGCGACGACCTGCGGCGCAAGCTGGCCGACTCGAAGACGAAGCAGGAGCCGCGGCACAACCGCCACCTGCGCACCCCGCTGTCGGAGCTGCCGACAGACCCGGAACCAGAGGCCTGACGTGTACGGGCACCTCCGCGCACAATCCGCGGAGGTGCCCGGAGCACCACCCGCCAAGAAGCGGAAGTTCCCGGAGCACCACCCGCCAAGAAGCGGAAGTGCCCAGAGCAGCGCTCGGCACGAAGCGGAAGTTCCCGGAGCAGCACCCTGCGAGAAGCGGAGGTGCCCCGAGCAGCCACCCGCCGCGAAGCGGGGTCAGTGGCAGTCGGCCTTGCCCGCGTCCTCGGTCGGGGTGGACCCCTCGAGCACGTGGAAGGCCCAGCTGTACGAGTCCGGGGCGAGCTTCAGCTCCAGCACCCCGTGATGGTCGTAGTCGGCGAACTCGCTCGCCGGTGTGCCCCTCCCGGCGACCACGTCGCCGTTGGCGTCCCGGTCGGTGGCCGCCGAGGGGCGGTAGTGCGCCTGACCACCCGTGCCCACGATGAACTGCCGCACGCCCTTGGCGTCGGTCTTCCCGTCCGGGTCGAGCGGGCCGAACCGCTCGTAGTGGGCGTCGTGACCGGAGAGCACGAGATCGACGCCGTGGTCGTAGAGCGTCCGGTAGAGGTCGGCCGTCCGCGGGTCGTTGCCGGCGATCCCGGTGGACCAGCGCGGATGATGCCAGGCCGCGACGATACACATGCGATTGTTGGCCTTCAGGTCCTGATCGAGCCAGGCCTGTTGCGGTGAGCCGGTGCCGCAGCCGCCGGCGACCGCCGCGCAGTTGGAGTTGAGCACGACCAGGTGCCACCGGCCGATCTCCTGGGACCAGTAGCCGCGCGGGTCGCGGATGAGGTTCCCGAAGTAGGCGGTGAACGTGTTGGCATCCTGCACCTTGTACTCCTGGTTCCCGAAGACAGGGACCGTACGGTTGTAGAGCCGCCCGTAGCTCTGCTGGTAGACGCTGCGGTACGCGGCCGCCTTCGGCAGCTCGTACTGGAAGTCGCCGAGCCCCAGGAAGACGGCCGGGTCCATCGCGACCGCAAGGTCGGAGACGGCCTGGTGCCGGCAGTTGTCGCCCTTGTCCCGCGCGGTGTTGGCGAAGTTCGGGTCCGCGGGGTCACAGACCATGTCCCCCACCGCGGCGACCCGCACGGTGCCGGGCCCGGTCGTGCACCGGCTGAGCAGCCACAGCACGACCAGCAGGATCACCAGCAGCGCCGCGATCAGCCCGACGGCCCGCCGCCGTGACATCCGCAGCCGCGACGCCCGCGAAGCAGCCCCCGGCCCGCCGACGCCCGGCTCGGAGACGACGGAGACGACGGCCGTCGGAGGAGCACCCGAGGCTGCAGAACCACCAAAGCCCGCAGCAGCACCAGCGATGCCGGAAGCACGGGAGCCTGCAAGCGCACCAGCGGTGCCGGAAGCACGGGAGCCTCCTGCAGCACCAGCCGGACCAGAAGCACGTGAGCCCGCGGAGGCATCGGACGCGGCAGAAGCCTCGGACGCACCAGAAGCCGAGCCCGGAGCCGGAAAAGAAAGGTCCCCCGTCATACCGGCCCCCTCCGCGAGACCCGCAGCTGCCGCCGCGCCCAGAGCCGCCGCCGCACGAGCTGCGTAACGTCACACAACCGCCGCCGCAAGGCAAGACGCAGCCGCCGTACGGGACGCGGCCGCTCACCCCACAGCACCACGACCCGCCCGCGCCGCCGATGCTGCACCTCCCACAGCTCCGGCCGCCCCGCCGGCAGCCGGGTCAGGTACATGAACGCCAGCGACGCCACGATGGTCACCGGGAATGCGTACAGGGCGTACCGGGAGATCCTGGCGGGTGTGTAGCGCATGGTGAACTCGCCGCCCGCGGGCAGCAGCCAGCCGTTCATGTAGCCCTGCAACGTCACCTTCTCGGCACCGTCGATGCCGGTGAGGATCCAGCCGGGCGCCGCGTTCTCGGCGAGGGCGACCGCGGTCGGGCCGCTGCTGACGACCGTACCGGCGAACTGGGTGGGGTTGTCCTTGCGCCAGTCAACGGTGGCGACCGCGGGCGGTGCCGAGGGCTGGCGGACCATGACGATCGCGGACGGTGTGGAGAGCGGGCGCAGCTTGACCTTGCGGTATTCGACCTGGGACTGCTCCTGGCCCTTGAGGTCGCGCAGGCCGTAGAGGTAGACCCGGGTCTCGACGGCGTTCGGGTCGGGCGGGACGAGCGCCTCGTAGCTGGTCCACCCGTCCCACATGGCGACCGACGGCATCGTGCGGCACAGGTCGGGGCCGCGCAGGAAGTAGCAGAACTTCGGGTTACGCAGGGCTACGCTGCGTGCCTCCATCGACATCTCGTAGAGCGACGACGCCCCGACGTCGGCCTGGGCGCCGATGCAGGCGAGGTGGCGCACGGCCTTGAGCGTGAACGTGGTCTCGCCGTCCGCCCCGACCGCGGACTCCGTCTCCAGGCCGGCCTCGTCGGCGGTCTCGTCGTCGTAGCGGAAGCAGTCCTCGAGCGGCTCGAACGGCGACAGCACCGAGCCGGACAGCCCGCCGTCGACACGCAGCTCGTGCTTGCCCGCGGTCAGGTCGACGGTCACGTCGGCGATCGGCTGCGGCCACACGACCTGCGTCTCGGTAGCCTGCAGGCTCTCGATCGTGAGCCCGCGGTACTCGGTGACCGTGGGCTTCGAGAACCGCTCGCCGCCGTCCGCGTGCAGGATCACCTGGAGGTCGCCGGCGAGCCCGTCGAGGGTGAGGATCCGCTCGTAGGAGGCCCACTCGTCGTCGAGCTTGGGCCGCGGCGCGAGCTCGCAGCCGGCCGAGCCCTCCTGGAAGATGCAGATCTGCGGGCGTACGCCGGCGACGTGCCGGTACTGCAGGCGGATCCGATAAGTCTGCCCGGGCTGCGCGTCCTTGACCACGACCTTCGTGCACGCCGCGTGGTCGGCGGCGCCGAGGCGGATGGTCTCCTGCCCGTCGGTGACGGTGCGCTTCTCGGTGAGCCCGAGCAGCGCCGGCGGGCGCGGCTCGTAGTTGTTGCAGTCGAAGACCGGGAAATAGTCCGACACGGGTACGGGTTCCGCGGCGGCCGTGTACATCGTGAGGTCGGCGGCGGACCCCACGGGCAGCGACGTCGCGGGCGCATCCTTGTCCCACCCGTCCAGCGAGACGATCCGGCTGCCCGCCTGCACGGCTTCGATCGTCCTGCCCGCGGGCAGCGGCACGATCAGGTCGGGCCGCCGCGACACCACCCTGCCGTCGATCTTGACCACGGTCGGGTCGCGCAGCACCAGACGGCCGCGGGCACGGTCCACGATCGGCGTGAGCACCGAGGCGGCGCGGGCGCGCTGGGCGAGTGTGTAACGTCCCGCAGCCGTGTCGATCGTGGTGACCGGTGAGCCCTCGTCGACCGGGGGTACGGGCCAGTGCACGACGTCGGGGGTGACCGCGGTGTCGGTGTCCACCTGCGGGCTCGTTGCGAGCGGCGCGGTGTCGGGGCGCGCGGCGATGCCCGTGCGGGTGCCGACGGTTCCGATGACCGCGGCGCCCGCGTCGGCGCGGGCGGGGACGTCGAGAATGCGGTCGTACGTGCGTACGGTGGGGGAAGTGCCGCCGTTGAACTTCCACAGCTGCAGCGTGCCGTCCAGATCCAGCGTCGCGCCCGGGACCCGGGCCATCGCGGCGGAGAGCACCCGGTCGTCGGCGAAGTAGCGGTTGGGCAGGCCCCGGACCAGGTCGTGCCGGATGATGACGCTGCTGACGCCGAGCGCCTCCAGCAGCCGGGGCACGGGCGCCAGGTCGCCGGAGACGAGCGCGGTCTCGATCGCCTGCACGTCGGAGTTGAAGCCGGGCACGTCGCCGAAGTAGCCGTCCGGCTTGCGCTGCACGACGGGATGCTGGATGAGCAGGTTCGCGATCGTGTCCACGCCGAAGAAACCCCAGGTCGTGGGCATCTGGTAATAGTCGTCGAGGGGCAGCACCAGCACCTTGCCGGGCCGCGGGTCGGCGTCGATGCGCTCGGCGACCTCCCACCAGTAGTCGGCGACGCGCACGTGCGTGGAGGGCTGCGTCGGGCGCTCGTCGGGCATGACCGCCCCGGTGTAGAGCGGCCACGGATAGGCGAGCACCAGCACGACGGGCACGGCGGCGCCGGTGTAGGCCAGGCGCTTGGACCAGGTCGGCGCGGTGAAGCGCGCCTTGAGGATGCCGAGCATGCCCTCGACGCCGATCGCGAGCATGACGCCGAAGAACGACACGAGCAGCTGCCCGAGCTTGCTCATGGGTTCGCGGAAGAGCCAGAAGCCGGGCGCGTACGTGTAGAGGAACAAGTTGACCTGGTTGAACGGCGGCCGCAGCCCCTTGGCCAGGAAGACGAAGATCAGGATCAGGACCATCAGCCCGAGCGCGAGCCGCCGCAGCCGGCGCGGGGCGAGCAGCGGCGCGAGGAACACGCACGCCGGCAGCAGGTAGCGGATCCAGATCCACCACGGCTGGTCGAGCGCCTCGGCGAACGGCAGGTACTGCGGCCGGAACCACGCCCAGTTGGCGACCATCGTGAGGATGTTCGGCGGCAGGTTGTTGACCTGCGACCAGGACCAGTTCGTGGGGTCGGTGAACGTGGCGTTCGCGGTCGCGCCGCCCCCGCCGAGATACTGGTTGGCCAGCGGCAGGAGCCACCACAGGTTGAGGCCGATCGCCCAGGGGACGGCCCGGATGAACCAGACGAGAAGTCGCTTTGCTCCCTGTTTACCGATAACCAGGGCGGCGAGCAGCGGCGTGCCGGCCACCGCCCAGGCGTAGGCGACCAGCAGCATCGGCGGGTTGAAGCTCAGGAAAGACGTGGGGATCAGCGCGAAGCCCGCGATCGGTGCGGGCACCCGGCGCCCGAGCGCGACCCGCATCGCCACGCCGGTGATGAACGCGACCGACCCCACCGAGATGATGTTGAGCGGGTTGGGCAGCCGGGTCAGGAAGAAGCCGTTGAGCAGGCCGAACGCACCCGCGGCGACGATGGCGGCCTCGTGCTTGACGAAGGCACCCGCCAGGTACGCGATGCCGAAGCCCACCAGCCCGTAGATGCACGTGTAGAACATCCACTGCGCGGAGTACTCGGTGAGCCCCAGCTGGTGACAGATCCAGATCAGGATGTACTCGAGCCAGCGGCACATCGTGTAGCCGGCCGAGCCGGCGCCGGTGGTCTGGTGGTTCCAGGCCCAGAGCACCTCGGGCAGCCAGCCACGCCGGATGAAGGCGCCCATGTCGCCGGTGGCGATGAACGTGCCGGTCCGGAACCAGCGGCTCACGATCACCGCGTCCAGCGCGAGCACGATCAGATACGGGCGCGCGGCCAGGAACGAGGCCCGGGAGAACATGCGAGGCACGCGACCCCTGCCCTCCCTCCGCGCCCTGTTCCGGCTCGTTCACGACCTTCCTGGGGCGGCGCCCGAGCGTTCTCCGCCGTCCTGAGTCCCATCGGCGCACCGCGCGGTTTCCTTACCGGGGCCTTGGCTGGCCTTGAGGAACGCTTGAAACAGCGCCCGTAGAGTTCTGTGTGTAAGGAAAAACCGACCGGCCCCGAGAAGGGGCCGGCCGGCGGGAGACACAGAAAAATAAAAATCAGGACAGGGTGACCACCGTCGGAATCGACAGTTCGGAGCCCACGACGCCACCGGTACGGTAGGCGACGACCTGATAGGTGACAGCGCCCGAGGGCGCGGCCGCATCGGTGAAGGACTGCGTGGACGTGCCCGCGGTGAGCCCGATCCGGCCCATGTAGTGAACCTCCCCCGCGGAAACCCCCTCCACGACAGCCAGCACGCGCGCGGAAACCGCGTTCGCGGGTGCCTGGGCGCTGAACGAGCTCGTGATCCAGCCGTCGGACGAGTCCGAGGTGGCGGTGTTGGACGTGTAGAGCTTCGAGGAGACGGCCGTGCCGTTCGCGTCGAGCCAGACCAGTCCCGTACGCACGCGGCGCCCAGCCGTGTCGGCGGCGGCCTGGTACGACGCCACAGCCGTGTACGTCCGGCCCGCCGAGACGGGCGTGACCGGGCCGGTCGCGCCGATCGTGCCGGCTCCGGTCGCGGTGAGCCGGAGGGCGTCTGTGTCACGTGACACAGTCGTCCGGGAGGCGCCCGTCCAGCCGTCGAGCCCGGAGAGCAGGTTGCCAGGGATCGCGCCGGCACCGGCCGGAAGCTCCGCGAGCAGCACGCCGTCGCGGTAGACGCGGTAGCCGCCGATCGGGATGCCGGACAGCGCCACCGACTCGCGCCACGACACCGTGCCGCCCGCGCCGCTGCGGGCCGCGCCGTCGACGACCGGAGCCTCGGGGCTGCCGACGCCGTAGCGGTAACCGCCGGCCACCACGCCGGTGCTGGTGTTGTCGCTGGTGACGGTGTCGGTCAAAGTCGTCTTGGCGGTACGGGATCCGAGCTGCACGCCGTACCAGGTGCCCTTGGCGGCGGCCGAGTCGGTGACGACGTTGCCGTGGACCTTGTCGCCGTCGCCGATCGAGATGCCCACGCCGACCGAGTCGAACGTGCCGCAGCCGCTGCGGAAGCTGCCCGTGCCGCGCCGGCCCGCGTCGGTGACGACGTTGCCGGTGATCGTGTCGGGGCGGGTCTTGGCGGCGTCGTAGCAGCCGAACACCAGGATGCCGGCCTCCGCGGGGCTCTCGACGACGTTGTCCTGGATGATGTTGTTGCCGCCGGTCCACAGCGTGTGCGTGCTGGTGTCGTTCTGGTCGGTCACCCTGTCGGGCGTGCCGAGGCTCCCGTCCGGGTCGGTGTAGTCCGTGTAGCCCACGGTGATGCCCGCGCCGTACGAGCCGATGATCTTGTTGCCGCGTACCAGGATGCTCTTGGGGTTGGTGACGTTCTTGTTGTTGAACTTCTGGTCGTAGCCGGCGTTGCTCTTGAGGACGATGTGCGCGCCGTGGAAGACGTTGTCCTTGATCTCGGAGTCGGTGACGGCCTCGTAGTAGAGCGTGCCGTTGTCCTCGCGGCCGAACCGGGTCAGCATCGCCGGGTCGGTGAAGACGGTGTTGCGCTTGAAGACCAGGCCGCTCATGTTCACCACGTCCAGGCTGTTGCCGAGCATGGTGCCGTCGAACTGGTTGTCCGAGACGATCGTGTCGGTGGCGAACCCGCCGCCGCCGATGTTGTCCTCGTCGCCCGAGCCGGAGCCGCCGAGGTTGTCCCAGCGGTTGTCGACGACCCGGACGCCGGTCGTGCCGTTGATCCAGAGCTTGAAGTACTCGATGTTGGTGAACCGCACGTGCCGGACCGTCCACCGGTCGCCGGCCTTGATGCCGCCGCCGGAGTTCGTGGTGGCGCCGTGGTCGCAGGAGGTGGCGGGCAGCTGTGACCGGTCGGTCGTCAAACCCGCGCCCTGCTTGCAGTTGCCGTTGACCGTGAAGTCGGCGACCAGGGCGGTGCTGCCCTCCACCGGCGCCGCGGCGTCGTCCGGGCGCACCAGGAACGAGTAGCTGAAGTTGGCGAAGCTGCCGGGCGCGATGACCAGCGTGGTCGCGGTGATGCCGCTGCCGCGCAGGTTGACGTTCGGCAGCAGCTTGAGCGGCTTGGCCAGCGTGTAGACGCCCTCGGCCAGGAAGACGGTGGCCGGCGCGGCGGTGGTGGCGACCTTGGCTGCCTTGGCGACCACGGCCGTGAGCGCGGCCCGGTCGTCGGCTCCGTCGCCCTTCGGGGCGGGCGCCGCGAAGCACAGCGGGTCGGCGGCGCAGTCCGCGGCGGTCAGGGCCGCGGCCCCGACGGCCGGGGTCAGGGTGTAGCTCTTCTCCGCGGTGGAGGCGGCGTGTGCAACGTTCGCGAACAGGCCCAGCTGGGCGATCGCTGCCATGAGGAGGACGAGGAAACCGGTCGTGCGCTTCATGCCCTGCTCCTCTCCCTGTGCCGGCTGACGTACGTGGGTGCCGCTTGCGGACGTTGCAACGTTGCTTGCAGGACGGTTCTGAGCCGGTCCGTATGGCGCTCGGTGACTTGCGCGAACGCCCAGCCGAGCACGAGCATCCCGGCGGTGAGGGCCGCGAGTGCGAGCCAGTGCCCCGGCGTCGGCGCCCACCTGGCCGCCACGTCCGGGGTGAGCAGGGCGGCGATCATGGCTGCGACGGGCAGGTGCACTGCGTACAGCGAGTACGACGATTCTGCGTAACGTGACACAGCCTCGAGGGCGCGCTGCGGCAGGCCCGTCCAGCGGAGGTCGGTGACCAGCAGCGCGACCAGGACCGCCGTGACGCCGGCGAGCAGGAGGACGTTGAGCGAGCTGTAGTTCGCGTACGTCAGGTAGAGCGCGCCGCAGAGTGCCAGACCCGCCACCGCCCGCACGACTGCCAGGTTCTCGGGCAGGCGCCTCGCGATCGGTTCGCGGAACCAGGCGACGGCCGCACCGAGCAGCCAGACCGGCAGGTACATGAGCACCTTGGGGCCGGCCAGTGCCAGGATCGCGAGCAGGAGCACCGCATTCAGGACGCGCGCCCTGGTGTTCGTGCCGCGCCATGCGTACAGCGCCAGCGGCAGCACCGCGTAGTAGACCGCCTCGTAGGCCAAAGACCAGAGCGAGGCATTCGTCCCGTACGTGTGCACGACCATGGTCTGCAGGAACGTCACATTGCCGAGCGCCGTCAGCGGATCGAGCCGCCCCGCGAGATCGCTCGCCGGCACGGTGTCGTGGTAGGCGGGGTCACCCTGGTAGATCGACGTGTCCCCGAGCAGCGCGAGCCCGAGGTGGTCCAGTACGGCGGTGAGCGCCACGGCCGGGATCAGCACGATCCACAGCCGGCCCAGGCGGGCACTGACGTACCGGGACCAGGTGAAGGTGCCCCGCCGGAACGCGTTCAGGACGCTGCCGCCGACCCAGTAGCCGCTGAGCACGAAGAAGACGAGCACGGCGGCGGGGCCGAGGCCCGTGATCGCGTACAGGAAGCCCTCGCCCTCGGCGAAGAGCAGGGTGCGCAGGTGGTAGACGACGACCAGGATCGCCGCCACGGCGCGCATCGCGTTGAGCGCGTGGTGGGTCTTCGCGCTCATGACGCCGGCTCCTTCTTCAGACCGACGAGCCCCAGCGGTACGGCCGTCGCGCTCAGCGCCAGCCCGATGAGCACGGCGAAGTAGACGGCGTCCGTGTGACCCAGCGCGTGCATCGGCCCGCAGGCGGCGAAGATCAGCACGGCGAGCCCCAGCGGCGGGCGCCACAGGCGGTCCGCGACCTCGGGCACGCTGCGCCGGCGACGGTGCCGCCACGGCCGCTGTGTATCGGTGAACAGGCCCGCGGCCGGGGCGTTGGCGCGGTGCGAACCGCGGTGGAAGCGCTGGTCACCGGGCGCGTTGCTGCGCCCCGGTGTCCGGCGCTCGGCGCCCACGGGCGCCGCGGTCTGGTCGATTCGCACGTCGTACTGTCGGCCGTGCCTCCCCGGTCATGAGATCTTCCGGGCGCTCAAGATCGGGTCAGAGTTTCTGTCGTACCCCCGGGCTACCGTGCACTTCTCTTGCTTCCGGTCCTCAGGGGGTCTGCGGTGTATCGGCAGGGTGCTGGTCTGTTCGTTCCGGGGGGCGACCTGCCCCAGGAGCTGCGCCCGGGCCCACGCGACCGCCGGGGCCGCATGGTCGTCGCCCGCGGCGAGGCCACCGGTCACGCCCACGTGGTCGGCGGCCCGGGCCTGGCGCTGCTGGCCGAGCGCGACAACCCGGACAACATGTGGATCGACGTGCCCGCCCACGGCCGGGTGACCCACGAGGAGCACGGCCCGATCCCGCTGCCCGCCGGCCGCTACCGCGTGATCCGCCAGCGCGAATACGTTCCGGGCGCCTTCCGCCCGGTCGCGGACTGAGGGGCCGGCACCATGACGCAGCTGACCGCTTCGCAGGAGACAGCCGCCGCGGCCGTCGAGGACCAGTGGCTCGCCGCGGGCCTGGCGACCGGCCCCGCCGACCGGGACGCGGCCGCAGCCGGGGTGGCCCTGGCCTACACGGCGGCGGGCCTGCCACCACCGGCCCGCGTCTTCTGGCTCGGCTCACCGCGGGCCGGGGCCGTGGCGGCGGCCCTCCTCTCCGGCGCCGTCGCGGAGCTGCCCGACGTGCCGTGGGTCCGCGACGTCGAGCGCGAGCTGACCCGGCAGGGCTGGCGACCGGGTCAGCCGGTGGGGCGCCCGGTGCGCACCGCGGTCCGCACGACCCCGTGGGCGCGGGCCCGGGCGGAGGGGCTGGCCATGTTCGGCGTCCAGGGGTGGGCCCAGCTGAGCGCGGCGGCGGGCCGCCGATCCTGGGCTCTGATCATGGACCGCGTCGCCGGCCGGGTCCGGGGGCGGCTGCGGGAGGATCTGGCCGAGCTTCCCGGTGACCTGGCCGGCGCCGCCTCCCGCGCGGTGCTCGACGCGGTCTACGGACAGCACGACGCCGCCTGGCTGTGCACCTTCGCCGCCGCTGCTCAGCTGACGGCCGCCCGTGATCCTCTGCCGGACGGCCCGGCGGGCCTGGCCGGAGGCGACGCGATCGGGAGCGGCCCGGCGGACCCGGCCGGGGGCGACGCGGTCGGGAGCGGGTTGGCGGGCTTGGCGGCGACGGCACGTGAGATCGGCTGGTGGTGGCCCTTCGCCGAGGCGGCCGTGCTGACCGAGCGTCCCACCGTGTTGTCCCGCGACAACGTGGGCCGTCTTCACGGTGAAGAAGCCGCCATGAGCTTCTCCGACGGCTATGAGCTGTGGGCCTGGCGCGGCATGCCGATCCCGCCGGCCCTCGCCGCCGATCTCCCCACCCTCACCGCCGACCGCATCCGCGCCGAGGAGAACGCCGAGCTGCGCCGGGTCCTGCTCGAGCACTACGGCTACGAGCGCTATCTGCGGGAGTCGGGGGCCCGCAAGCGCCACACCGACGACACGGGGACGCTGTGGCATCTCGACCTCCCGGGCGACGAGCCCCTCGTGATGGTCGAGGTCGTCAACGCCACGCCCGAGCCGGACGGCACCAGCCGCATCTACTGGCTGCGGGTCCCGCCCGGCACCGGGACGGCGCGGGCGGGGGTCGCCTGGACGTTCGGCCTCACCGCCGATGAGTACCACCCGCAGGTGCAGACCTGACTTTCCACCCCCTCGTCTCTTCGTGGGTTGTCCGATCGGGCGGACGCCGTTCGTCACTGTGACGACGTCCGCCATCGCGGCGACGTCTGCCATCGCGGCGACGTCTGCCATCGCGGCGGTGTCCGTCATCGCTGCGCCGTCCGTCGTCGCAGCGTCGCCCGCCATCGCGGCGCCGCTCGTCACGCCGACCAAACGAGGGAGTGCCCGTGGATTCGATCACCGGTGCCGAGGTTGCTGTTGCCCTGCCCGTCCCGCTGCCGCCCGAACAGATGTGGGAGCGCATCACCGAGGTGGGCCGCATCGGGGAGTGGAGCCCGGAGGCCACGGGCGCCCGCTGGTGCGACACCGGCGGGCAGCCCGCGGTGGGCGCCCGCTTCATCGCCCACAACAGGTTCCCCAACGGCCTCGAGACCACTGTCACCTGCGAGGTCGTCGAGTCCACCCCGGCGGCCTCGTTCGCCTGGAACGTCCTCGATCCCGAGGGTCTGGTCGGCTCGACCTGGCGCTACGAGCTCCGGCCCGGGTCCTCGCCCGGCACCACGGTCGTGCACCAGACCTTCACCCACGGTCCGGGCTTCTCGGGCGCCCGCGCCGACCCGGACACCTTCCACGACCGCATGGCCACGATCTGCCGCAACATGGCCACCACCATCGCCGCCATGGCCGCCGCCCCCTGATCGAGCACCCCACCCGGCCCGCTTTGCTCGGCTTGCAGGTGGGAGGTTGTGGAGCGGCTCGACCGCACGGCAACCCGCGCAGCGCGCCCACGCAGCACCCCGGGCGGCGGTCACGCACGGCGCCCGGGCGCAGCGTCCCCGGCCGCAGCGTCCCCGAACGCAGCGTCCCCGGGCGGCGGTCGCGCACGGCCTCCAGGCGCAGCGTCCCCAGGCCGCGGACACGCACGGCGCCCGGGCGCAGCGCCCCCAGGCCGCGGTGCACCGAGGGATGCTGCGGCGGCCTGTACGTCACCATCGTGCGGGACGGCCGTGCCACCGACGAGAGTCAGGCTCGCCGCCTCCGGCCGTCGCCCGCGGCGGCCAGGAGGCGGCGCCGGCCATGCGCGAGCGGGCGCACGTACGGCGCTCGGGCGCAGCGCCCCGGGCGGCGGCTTCGCACCGTGTCTCGGAGCGGCGTACTCAGGCGGTCTCCCGGAGCGGCACCCTCGGCGGCGTCGGCCCGGTACAGCCCGTGATGGATCAAGCAGCAACGGCACGGGCGCCGGTGCTGACCGGACCGCGGGGCGGCCGGCTGCCGCGTCAGCCGTGGGCGGGCCGCCGGTGCCGGGGCGGCTGTCAGGCGAGGCCGGCCGGCTGTGGAGCGGGCAGGGAGGGGGCGGCGCTGGGCCAGGCGGCGGGGATACGTTCGAGAATGCCGCCCGCGTAGACGTCGTAGAGGTTCAGGGGCTTGAGGTGGACGTAGCCGATGTGGCAGTCGCAGATGTCGTTGGTGCACGGGCGGGGGCGCAGGGCCGCGCGCCAGCTGCCGTCGTAGAGGTTGCCGATGGGCTCCTGGATGAAGTGGCAGCGACGGACCGTGCCGTCACCGAGGACGGAGATGGCGGTCTCGCCCGCGTGGCAGGGGCGGCCCTGGGACCGGTGGGGGCGGGCGCTGTCGCCGAAGAGCGGGTCGAGGGCCGTCCAGTCGTGTTCCTCGGCGGGCGTGTAGGTGTGGCCCTCCGCCGCGTTCACCCACAGGTAGACGGCGGGGTGCAGCGCGGCCCGCAGCGCCCGGGCGGCTTCGAGGTGGGCGGGAAGGCCGACGACGCCGACCGAGTAGCGGCGGCCCAGGTCGTCGAGGCGGCGGCAGCGGTCGAGGAACCGGTCGAGGGGCACCTGGTCCGGGTGGTAGGTCGCCCACAGCGCCGCGACGCCGGGGCGGGCGGCAGCGAGCCAGTCGACGCGGGCGGCGAGGTTCGTCTGGATCGCGACGCGCCGGACGTGCGGCAGGTGGGACAGCCGGACGATCGTGTCCCGGTACCAGGAGCGGGTCAGCCCCTCACCCCACGGCGTGAACAGCACCGACAGCGCGCGGTCGGTCGTGGCCTCGGCCCAGCCGGCGAACCTTTCCAGCGCGGCCCGGTCCTGCCGTAAAAGTTCCGGCGGGTCCACCCGCTTTGCGAAAGGACAGTAGGGACAGTCGTAGTTGCAGCTCACCAGCGGCCCCCGGTAGAGCACCGTGAGCGGCGCCGCCTCCCCCGCCACAATTGCGACCGGGGAATCCGGGCCGCCGGACAAATCTGAACCGCCGGACGAAGAGGGGCCGCCGGACGAAGATAAGCCGCCAGACGAGGAGGAGCCGCCCGACAAATGTGAGCCGCCAGACGAAGAGGAGCCCCCGGAGGAAGACGAACCGCCGGACGAAGCCGTTGCCCCGGCACAGGAGCCGCTCAGCGGAATCGCGGCATCGGCACGGCGGCCGGCCACACCCGGGACACCAGCCGGCGCCGCGGGCATGCCGAGGAACACCGGACGGCCGGGAGCGCCCGGGACGGGTGCCGTCATCGGAGGGTGTGCCCGGCCATCGCGGCACGGACCGGGCCGGAGACCAGCCACGGACCGATCGCGTCCGAATGGGCCAGCCCCTCCGCGGTGAGCTTGCGGCGGTCCTCCGTGAGCCACCCGCGCCGGACCAGCTCATCCAGCTGCGGGAAGTCGCCGGTGTGCGAGGTGCCGAACCGGGCCTCGTACGC
>CAKUMG010000051.1 GCA_934667465.1 uncultured Actinoplanes sp.
GTCCTTGACCGTGCCCAGCACCCGGCGACGGGAGCTCAGGTCACCGCGCTTGGCCTTGGTGATCAGCTGCTCGGCCAGCGGACGCAGGCGCTTCGCCTTGGTCTCGGTGGTCTTGATCTTGCCGTGCCGGAAGAGCTCCGTGGCCAGGTTGGCCAGCAGCAGCTTCTCGTGCGCCGGGCTGCCGCCGAGGCGGGGACCCTTGGTGGGCGTAGGCATTTCGGGTTGCTCCTAATTCAGGCCGAGCGAGATCAGAGCTGCTCGGTCTCGCGGTAGTCGTCGGTGTCGTAGTCCACGTCGCCGAACGAGTCGACCACGTGCGCCGGGTCGAAGGACGGCGCGCTGTCCTTGAGGCCCAGCCCCATGCCGGCGAGCTTCATCTTGACCTCGTCGATCGACTTCTGACCGAAATTCCTTATATCCAGAAGGTCGGCCTCCGTCCGCCCGATCAGTTCGCCCACCGAGTTGATGCCCTCGCGCTTGAGGCAGTTGTACGACCGGACGGTGAGGTCCAGCTCCTCGATCGGGAGAGCCAGGTCGGCGGCGAGCTGCGCGTCCTGCGGGGACGGGCCGATGTCGATGCCCTCGGCGGTCTCGTCCAGCTCGCGGCAGAGGCCGAACAGCTCGACGAGGGTCGAGCCGGCCGACGCCAGCGCGGTGCGGGGGGAGATGGACGCCTTGGACTCGACGTCGATGATCAGACGGTCGAAGTCGGTGCGCTGCTCGACACGGGTCGCCTCGACGCGGTAGGTCACCTTCATGACCGGCGAGTAGATCGAGTCGACCGGGATCCGGCCGATCTCGGCGCCGGCGCTCTTGTTCTGCGCCGCCGTGACGTAGCCACGGCCCCGCTCGACGGTGAGCTCCATGTCGAGCCGGCCCTTGCTGTTGAGCGTGGCCAGCTTCAGGTCGGGGTTGTGCACGGACACACCGGCAGGGGGCTGGATGTCACCGGCGGTGACGTCGCCCGGGCCCTGCTTGCGCAGGTACATGCTGACCGGCTCGTCGTGCTCGGAGCTGACGGTGAGCTCCTTGACGTTCATGACCAGCTCGACCACATCCTCCTTGACACCGGGGATGGTGGTGAACTCGTGCAGAACGCCGTCGATCTTGATGCTGGTGACCGCCGCGCCCGGGATGGACGACAGCAGGGTACGCCGCAGCGAGTTGCCGAGGGTGTAGCCGAAGCCCGGCTCGAGCGGCTCGATGGTGAACCGGGAGCGGGTCTCGCTGAGCGTCTCCTCCGAGAGGGACGGCCGCTGGCTGATGAGCACGCTGTTCTTCTTTCTGTCAGGGCAGCCGCTATTTGCTGCCCATCCGGTACTGATGCACCGGGCGCCCCGCGAGGGGGCGCCCGGGTGAAGCCTTACTTGGAGTAGAGCTCCACGATCAGCTGCTCCTGGACCTGGGTGTCGATGACACCGCGGGCCGGGAGCGTGTGGATCAGGATCTTCATCTCGCTGGGGATCGGCTCCAGCCACGCCGGGACGGGACGCGAACCGGCCTGGGCCTGCGCGACGACGAAGGGGGTCATCTCCTTCGACTTCTCGCGGGTCTCGACGATGTCGTGCTCCTTGACCCGGTACGAAGGGATGTCGACCTTCACGCCGTTGACCAGGAAGTGACCGTGCTTGACCAGCTGGCGGGCCATGTCGCGGGAAGCGGCGTAGCCGGCCCGGTAGACCACGTTGTCGAGACGGGTCTCGAGGATCTGCAGCAGCACCTCACCGGTCTTGCCGGGCTTGGTGACAGCCTCCTCGTAGTAACCGCGGAACTGCTTCTCGAGGACGCCGTACGTGCGACGCGCCTTCTGCTTCTCGCGGTGCTGGAGCAGGTACTCCGACTCCTTGGTCCGGCCGCGGCCGTGCTGTCCGGGCGGGAACGGCCGGGACTCGAACGGGCACTTCGGACCATCGCACTTGCTGCCCTTGAGGAACAGCTTCATCTTCTCGCGGCGGCAGCGCTTGCAGTCCGCCCCTGTGTAACGAGCCATCTTCTCTCTCTATCCCTCAGACCCGGCGACGCTTCGGCGGACGGCATCCGTTGTGCGGCTGCGGCGTGACGTCGGAGATCTGCCCGACCTCGAGGCCCGCGGCCTGCAGCGAACGGATCGCGGTCTCCCGGCCGGAGCCGGGGCCCTTGACGAACACGTCGACCTTGCGCATGCCGTGCTCCATGGCCCGGCGAGCGGCGGCCTCGGCGGCCAGCTGCGCGGCGAACGGAGTCGACTTGCGGGAGCCCTTGAAGCCCACCTGGCCCGAGGAGGCCCAGGAGATCACAGCACCGGTCGGGTCGGTGATCGACACGATGGTGTTGTTGAAGGTGCTCTTGATGTGCGCCTGCCCGTGGGCGACGTTCTTGCGTTCCTTGCGCCGGACCTTCTTGACTGCGGCCCCTGCGCGTGCCTTCGGTGGCATTAAGTCTCCTGCGCTTCTAAGTAAGAGCTAAGAGCCGTGGTGAGTCCGCACGGACCCGGACCACGATTCCTATTTAGGTTTGCTCCTATTACTTCCGACCGGGCTTCTTCTTACCGGCAACCGTGCGCTTCGGGCCCTTGCGCGTACGCGCGTTGGTCCGGGTGCGCTGACCCCGCACGGGCAGGCCCCGGCGGTGGCGGATACCGGCGTAGCAGCCGATCTCAACCTTGCGGCGGATGTCCGCAGCGACCTCGCGGCGCAGGTCGCCCTCAACCTTGAAGTTGGCCTCGATGTAGTCGCGGAGCTGGACCAGCTCCTCGTCCGTGAGGTCCTTGGCACGCTTGTTCAAGTCGATCGCCGTGGCGGTCAACGCCTCGACGGCCCGGGTGCGCCCGACGCCGAAGATGTAGGTGAGCGCGATCTCCATCCGCTTCTCGCGGGGAAGATCGACGCCGACGAGTCTTGCCATAAGTGGGCTAACTCCTCAGATGTCTCACGGAGGTCTGTGCCCGGACCATCCCGCCTGCCCCGGCGGGCCCCGGCCTCCGACCGGGGGTGGAACCGCACGCCGTCGACACGTCGACGCCCGCGGCTGGAACGAGCTTGTTCGGTGGTACGGATCTGGCAGAGCCAGGCTGATGTCAGCCCTGGCGCTGCTTGTGGCGCGCGTCGGTCTTGCAGATGACCATGACGCGGCCGTGCCGCCGGATGACCCGGCAGTTGTTGCAGATCCGCTTGACGCTCGGCTTGACCTTCACGGTTTGCCTTAACTCTCAGTCGGACGGGAACAGATCCCCGCGACCCCGGTGCTGACCTCGCCGGCGTGGCCGGACGACATCACTTGTAGCGGTAGACGATGCGCCCACGGGTGAGGTCGTACGGCGAGAGCTCGACGACGACTCTGTCCTCGGGAAGGATGCGGATGTAGTGCTGCCGCATCTTGCCGGAGATGTGCGCAAGGACCTTGTGACCATTGGCGAGCTCCACCCGGAACATGGCGTTCGGCAGGGGCTCGATCACTCGGCCTTCGATCTCGATGGCTCCGTCTTTCTTTGGCATGTCCTCCGCTACCTGTACATCGGGTTCTCAGGGCAAGCGCACATCGTTCATCCGAGCCCCGGGGCTATTTCCCAGGGTTCCGACCAGCCGCGGCTCCGCGTCATCAGAAGCGCTTGATGACATGCCGGAGTGGACGCTGTGCGCCAGCTAGCCAGTGTACGCGCGGTCAGGCATCGACACCAAACCGAGGCCCCCGTAACCCGGGGTCGGGTGTGTCGACGACGGACAGAACCGCCCTGCGAGGGACAATTCACTCCCCCCGTACGGGTTCCCTCAGCGCCCATGGCCGCGGAAGTGACCGACGGCACCCCAAACCAGCGGGATGAGCATCCAGCCGGGCCAGAAGTAGCGCCACTCCCCCGAGGACAGGCTCGTCAGGGCCCAGATGAGCACGCAGACCACGACGACCCCGGCATAGCCGGTCACCCACTGCCGGCTCGACGGCTCCACCGGTGCGCCGGGCTCGGCCGGCTGCGGCGCCGACGGCTGCGGCGTCGCCAGCCTCGACCGCTCCGTGGGGATCGTGCCGGGCAGGTCGGCGGTCAGGCCCTCGAGGTCGCCGTATGTCTTGGCCGCATAGACGCGCTGGAGGCGCTCGTCGTACTCGTGCAGGTCCAGCCGGCCCTGGTCCAGCGCATCCTTCAACCGGTCGGCAACCGCCTGCCGGTCGTCGTCCCCTGCTCGCAACTCGTCGCGCCCCATGAGTCCCAGCATGCCACCTGGTCGCACCTGTCACCGCCCCACGGAGGCCTTTGACTCCCCCGCCGAGCGAAACGGCCCGGTCCCCCGCGAGGGGGACCGGGCCGTCCGAAACGCCGTGGTGCTCGTCTGCCGGTGCTTATTCCGCCGGTGCGCCGACCGCGGGCTGCCGGGCGGTCACCAGGTCGCCGAGGCGCGCCCGGCCGCCGTCCGGCGCCGTGGTCACCCACACACCGTCCTCCAGGAGCGCCATCGTGTGCTCCACGTGCGCGGCGATGGAGCCGTCGCGGGTGACGACCGTCCAGCCGTCGGAGAGCTCGGCCGTGCGGGGCGAGCCCATGGTGATCATCGGCTCGATCGCCAGGGCCATGCCGGCCACGAGCTTGACGCCCTTGCCCGGCTTGCCGTGGTTGAGCACGTGCGGGTCCTGGTGCATCTCGGTGCCGATGCCGTGGCCGCCGTAGCCGTCGACGATGCCGTAGCGGCCGCCCTTGCGGATGGCCTTCTCGATGTTGAACGAGATGTCGGTGAGCCGGCCCCGCCCGTTGGCCACCCCGCGCGCCGCGGCGGCGATGCCCGCCCACATGGCGTCCTCGGCGACCTCGGCCATGCGCAGCAGCGCCGGGTCGGTCTCGCCGACCCCGACCGTGATGGCCGAGTCACCGTGCCAGCCGCTCAGGATCGCGCCGCAGTCGAGCGACACGAGGTCACCCTCCTTGAGCACCTGGTCCGCGGCGGGGATGCCGTGCACCACCTGGTTGTTGACCGAGGCGCAGATCGACGCCGGGAAGCCGTGGTAGCCCTTGAACGACGGGACGGCCCCGGCGTCCAGGATCACCTGCTCGGCGATCGCGTCCAGCTGACCGGTCGAGACACCCGGGGCGACCGCCGCGCGCATCGCTTCCAGCGCGGCGAACACGACCAGGCCCGCCGCCCGCATGAGCTCGATCTGCTCCGGTGTCTTCAGCTGGATGTCCAGCTGTTCGCGCCGCATGTTTCTCAGCCTCCGTAGGACCGCAGCGCGTCGATCGCGCGCACGGTGACGTCCTCGACCGGGCCGGTCGCGTCGATCCCGACCAGCTTGCCCTGGGCGCCGTAGAAGTCGACCAGGGGCGCGGTCTTGTCCGCGTATTCGACGAGCCGGTTGGCGATGGTCTCCGCCCGGTCGTCGTCACGCTGGAACAGCTCGGAGCCACACCTGTCGCAGATGTTCTCCTTGCTGGTCGGGTCGAACTCGACGTGCCAGATCTTGCCGCAGCCCCGGCACGTCCGCCGGCCCGACAGCCGCCGGATGACCTCGTCGTCGTCGACCACCAGTTCCATGACCAGGTCGAGCGCCGTGCCGAGGTCGGCCAGCAGCTTGTCGAGCGCCGACGCCTGCGGGACGGTTCGCGGGAACCCGTCCAGCAGGAAGCCGTCGGCGGCGTCGGGCTCGGCGAGCCGGTCCCGGACCATGTTGATGGTCACCTCGTCCGGGACCAGGTTGCCGGCGTCCATGTACCGCTTGGCCTCGAGGCCCAGTGGCGTCCCCTGGGACACGTTGGCCCGGAAGATGTCACCGGTCGAGATCTTCGGTACGGCGAGATGGGCAGCGATGAACTCCGCCTGGGTCCCCTTGCCGGCCCCCGGAGGGCCCACCAGTACCAGCCGCACCTACATCGCCTCGCTTCGGTGAGAACGAGCCTCGCAAACCTCGGACGCGAGAGCCCCCCGGCTCCGCGCCCCCACTACCGGAGGAACCCTTCGTAGTTCCGCTGCATCAGCTGGCTCTCGATCTGCTTGACCGTCTCCAGACCCACACCGACCATGATCAGCACCGCGGTACCACCGAACGGGAAGTTCTGGTACTGCTGGCTGTCGAGCCAGATGAAGAAGAAGTTCGGCAGCACCGAGACCAGGCCCAGGTAGAGCGCACCCGGCAGCGTGATCCGGCTCAGGATGAAGTCCAGGTAGTCAGCGGTCGGCTTGCCGGGACGGATGCCCGGCACGAATCCACCGTACTTCTTCATGTTCTCCGCGACCTCGGTCGGGTTGAACGTGATCGAGACGTAGAAGTAGGTGAAGAAGATGATCATCAAGAAGTACGTCGTGATGTAGATCCAGTGGCTCGGGTTCGCCAGGTTGTTCTGGATCCACTGCTGGTAGCCCTTGAGGTTGTTCGGGTCGAAGAACTGCAGGTACAGCTGCGGCAGGTAGAGCAGCGACGACGCGAAGATGACCGGGACGACACCCGCCTGGTTGACCTTCAGCGGGATGTACGTCGAGGTGCCGCCGTACATCCGCCGGCCGATCATGCGCTTCGCGTACTGCACCGGGATCCGCCGCTGCGCTTGCTCGATGAAGACGACCAGCGCGATGACCAGCAGCACGAGCGCGATGACGAGCCAGAACTTGCCCCAGCCGCTGCTCTCCTTGATCGTCCAGCCCTCGCCGGGGAGGCGGGCGGCGATCGAGGTGAAGATCAGCACGGACATGCCGTTGCCGACGCCGCGGTCGGTGATGAGCTCGCCGAGCCACATGACCACACCGGTGCCGGCGGTCATCGTGATGACCAGCATGACGAGGGTGAGCCACATCGGGATGCCGGTGTTCTCCGGCACGATCTGGAGGTTCGCCTGGTCCTGCGGGCACGCGTTGGCGAAGAGCTGGCCGGAGCGGGCCAGCGCGACGAACGCCGACGACTGGAGGACAGCGAGGCCCAGCGTCAGGTAGCGCGTGTATTGCGTGATCTTCGCCTGGCCGCTCTGGCCCTCCTTGCGGAGCTGCTCGAGTCGCGGGATCACGACCGTCAGCAGCTGCAGGATGATGGAGGCCGTGATGTACGGCATGATGCCGAGCGCGAAGACTGACAACTGCAGCAGGGCACCGCCCGAGAACAGGTTCAGCAGGTTGAGAACCCCGCCGCCCGCGTTCTGGTCGCTGACCGCGTCCAGGCAGTTACGAACGTTGGTGTAGGACACACCCGGGCTGGGCAAAGTGGCACCGAGCCGGTAGACCGCGATGATCGCTACTGTGAACAGCAGTTTCTTGCGCAGGTCAGGCGTCCGGAACGCACTGGAAAAGGCGGAGAGCAACTTCATCCTCCTGCGCGAGGTGGCCGCCTGGAACCGGCGGATGGGGGAAGGCATCGGTCCGGACGACCGATATCCCTAGCTGGGAACGGACTCTAACAGCCTGACGTGCCCGTTGTGAGGCACGGTCGCCGCTTGTGCAACACCCGGGGACGAAGAGCTACCCAGCGGCTTGTGACGCGGAACCGCCCGATCTGACGTAATGCCAGCTCAGACGCCAGAACGGGGACACCGCCCCGGTATCTCTCTTCCGATACCGGGCCGGCGCCCCCGACAAGCATCACAGCTCGGTGACGGACCCACCGGCTGCGGCGATCTTCTCCTTGGCCGACTCGCTGAAGGCGTGCGCCGAGATCTGCAGCGACACCCCGCTCAGCTCGCCCGAACCGAGGACCTTGACCAGCTGGCCCTTGCGGACCGCGCCGGCCTCGACGAGCTCCAGCGGGCCGACCTGGCCACCGTTGGGGAACAGCTCGGCGAGCCGGTCCAGGTTCACGACCTGGAAGACGACCTTGTTCTTGTTCTTGAAGCCCTTCAGCTTCGGCAGGCGCATGTGGAGGGGCATCTGCCCACCCTCGAACGCAGCCGAGATGTTCTTCCGGGCCTTGGAACCCTTGGTACCGCGACCGGCGGTCTTGCCCTTGGAGCCCTCACCACGACCCACGCGGGTCTTGGCGGTCTTGGCTCCGGGAGCCGGGCGGAGGTGGTGGACCTTGATCGTCATTACTCGACCTCCTCGACACTGACGAGGTGGTTCACAGCGAAGATCATGCCCCGAATCTCGGGACGGTCCTCCTTGACCACCACATCGTTGATCCGCTTCAGGCCGAGCGACCGCAGGGAGTCCCGCTGGTTCTGCTTACGACCGATCTCGGACCGGACCTGGGTGACCTTCAGGCGTGCCATCAGCGCACCGCCGCTTCCGCGCGCGCCGAGAGCATGGCCGCGGGGGCCACGTCCTCGACCGGCAGGCCACGACGCGACGCGACCTGCTCCGGCGACTCGAGGCCCTTGAGAGCGGCCACGGTCGCGTGCACGATGTTGATCGGGTTCGACGAGCCGAGGCTCTTGCTCAGCACGTCGTGGATCCCCGCGCACTCGAGCACGGCACGCACCGGGCCACCGGCGATGACGCCGGTACCGGCGGACGCCGGCTTGAGGAGCACGACACCCGCGGCGGCCTCGCCGGTGATCGGGTGCGGGATCGTCGCAGCGATCCGCGGCACCTTGAAGAAGTGCTTCTTGGCCTCCTCGACACCCTTGGCGATGGCCGCGGGCACCTCCTTGGCCTTCCCGTAGCCGATACCGACGGTGCCGTCACCGTCGCCGACGATCACGAGGGCGGTGAAGCTGAAGCGACGACCACCCTTCACGACCTTCGCGACACGGTTGATCGCGACGACCCGCTCGAGGTGCGGGGTCTTCTCGACGGGCGCGTTACCGCGACCGCCCTCACGGCGGTTGTCGCGGCGGCCACCCTCGTTGTTACCGCCGGACCCGCCGCCTCGGCGCTGCTGACCAGGCATTGGTCATTCCCTCCTAGAACTCGAGTCCGGCTTCGCGGGCGGCGTCCGCAAGCGCGGCGATCCGCCCCGCGTACTTGTTGCCACCGCGGTCGAAGACGACCTTGGACACACCCGCGGCCTTCGCGCGCTCGGCGAGCAGAGTGCCGACCTTGCCGGCCAGGGCGCTCTTGTCACCCTCGGTGCCCCGCAGGGAGGCGTCGAGCGTGGAAGCAGATGCCAGCGTGTGACCCTTGAGGTCGTCGACGATCTGCGCGGTGATGTTCCGCGTGGACCGGGTGACGACCAGGCGGGGACGCTCGGCGGAGCCACGGACGTTCTTCCGGACCCGGAAGTGCCGGCGCGCCTTGCCGACGGCACGCTTGGAGGAGATGCCTCCACCGTTGCGGCGCTTGAGCAGCGTGGCGGTCACTTCTTACCTGCCTTTCCAGCCTTGCGGCGGATGACCTCGCCCTGGTACTTGACGCCCTTGCCCTTGTAGGGCTCCGGCGGGCGGATCTTCCGGATGTTGGCGGCGACCTCGCCGACCAGCTGCTTGTCGATCCCGGCCACCGTGAACTGGGTCGGCCGCTCCACCGTGAAGGTGATGCCGGCCGGGGGCACGATGTTGACCGGGTGCGAGAAGCCCAGGGCGAACTCGAGGTCCTTGCCCTTGGCGGTCACGCGGTAACCGGTGCCGTTGATCTCCAGGGTCTTCTTGTAGCCCTCGGTGACGCCGACGATCATGTTGGCGACCAGGGTACGAGAGAGGCCGTGCAGCTCCTTGGCCTTGCGCTCGTCGTTGGGGCGGTTGACCGACAGCTCGCCGTTCTCCGCCTTCTCGACCGTGATCGGGTCGGCGACGGTGTGCGAGAGCTCGCCCTTGGGGCCCTTGACCTTGATGGTCTGGCCCGAGATGGTGACATCGACGCCGGCCGGGACCGGGATCGACTTACGTCCGATTCGCGACATGTCTAAGTCTCCGTTACCAGACGAAGGCGAGGACTTCCCCGCCAACGCTCCGCTTGCGAGCCTGCTTGTCAGTCAGGAGGCCCTGGGACGTCGAGATGATCGCGACACCAAGGCCACCGAGCACTCGGGGGAGCTCATCGGACTTGGCGTAAACCCGGAGACCGGGCTTCGACACGCGCTTGATCCCGGCGAGGCTGCGCTCGCGGCTCTGGCCGTACTTGAGTTCAACGACCAGGCGCTGTCCGACTTCGCCTTCCTCCGGCTCAACGGCCGACCAGGAGGCGATGTAACCCTCCGCCTTGAGGACCTCGGCGATGTTCGCCTTGATCTTCGAGAACGGCATGGTCACCTTGTCGTGGTACGCCTGGTTGGCGTTACGCAGACGCGTCAGCATGTCTGCGATCGGGTCCGTCATCGTCATGGGTATTCGTCAACCTTTCTCGCCGGGGTTCCCGGATTCGCGCCCAGGCCTACGGCGAAGCGGTATTGCTCCAGTTCCGCCTCCGCCCCATCGGGGGCGTCGGCGGGATGGTTGGCTACCCAGCCATCTGCCCCTTCAGGGGCGCCGGCCGGGTGGTGGGATGGGGTTACCAGGAAGCCTTCGACACGCCGGGAAGCTCACCACGGTGGGCCATGTCCCGCAGGCAAACCCGGCAAAGACCGAACTTGCGGTAGACCGAGTGCGGGCGACCGCACTTCTGGCACCGGGTGTACGCGCGCACAGCGAACTTGGGCTTCGCGGCCGCCTTGATGATCAGGGCCTTCTTAGCCATGCTCAGTTCTCCTTGAACGGGAAGCCCAGGAGCTTGAGCAGCTGCCGGCCCTCCTCGTCGGTCGTGGCGGTGGTCACCACCGTGATGTCCATGCCCCGCGTCCGATCGATCCGGTCCTGGTCGATCTCGTGGAACACCGACTGCTCGGTCAGACCGAACGTGTAGTTGCCGTGCCCGTCGAGCTTGCGCCCGTCGAGGCCGCGGAAGTCACGGATACGCGGCAGCGCGATCGACAGAAGCCGGTCCAGGAACTCCCACATGCGGTCGTTGCGGAGGGTGACCTTCGCGCCGATCGGCATGCCCTCACGCAGCTTGAACTGCGCGATCGACTTGGTGGCCCGCCGCACCAGCGGCTTCTGACCGGTGATGGTGGTCAGATCGCGCACGGCGCCGTCGATCAGCTTGGCGTCACGCGCGGCCTCGCCGACACCCATGTTCACAACGACCTTGACCAGGCCGGGGATCTGCATGGGGTTGCCGTACTTGAACTGCTCCTGAAGCGCGGGGATCACGTCGCCGCGGTACTTCTGCTTCAGCCGGGGCAGGGTCTTGGTCTCGGTGGCGGCAGTCATCACAGGTCCTTACCGGTGGTACGAGCGATCCGGACCTTCTGGCCGTTCTCGTCGACGCGGAACCCGATGCGGGTCGGCTTGCCCTGGTCATCCACGATCTGCACGTTCGAGATGTGGACGGGGGCTTCCTGCGTGACGATGCCGCCGGTCTTCGAACCACGCTGCGTCTGACGGATACGCTCGTGCTTCTTGATGCGGTTGACGCCCTCGACGAGGACCTTGTCCTGGCGGGGGAAGGCCTGAATGACCTTGCCCTTGGCGCCCTTGTCCTTACCGGCGATGACGACGACCGTGTCGCCCTTCTTGATCTTCATGCCCGGGCCTCCGTTCCGGCGTCACCGTAGGTGTCACAAGAGCTATTGCTGTGCCTGATGGTGCTCTCGCTCCGCTCGATCACGGTCAGAGCACCTCCGGCGCCAGGCTGATGATCTTCATGAACCGCTTGTCGCGCAGCTCGCGGCCGACCGGGCCGAAGATACGCGTACCGCGGGGGTCTCCGCCGTCCTTGATGATGACGGCGGCGTTCTCGTCGAACTTGATGTACGAGCCGTCGGGACGGCGCCTCTCCTTGGCGGTGCGAACGATGACCGCCTTGACGACGTCACCCTTCTTGACACCGGCACCCGGGATGGCGTCCTTGACCGTGGCCACGATGACGTCGCCGATGCTCGCGTAGCGGCGACCGGAGCCGCCCAGTACGCGGATGCACAGAATCTCCCGCGCACCCGTGTTGTCGGCGACGCGCAGTCGCGACTCCTGCTGGATCACGTCTGTCTCCTATGTCTGCCAGTTCTCCGGCTGCTTGCTGTCCGAAGCTTGGCGGAACCATTGAAACGCCTTCGGCCGCTCGGGGCGGCGGTGGGGCGGTTTCGGACGGGCGGTGGGCCGGCGTGAACCGGCCCACCAGACTCACTTGGCCTTTTCGAGGATCTCCACGAGCCGCCAGCGCTTGGTGGCGGAGAGCGGACGGGTCTCCATCATGAGGACCCGGTCGCCGATGCCGGCCGCGTTCTGCTCGTCGTGCACCTTGAGCTTGCGCGTCCGACGGATGACCTTGCCGTAGAGCGCGTGCTTGACGCGGTCCTCGACCTCGACAACGACCGTCTTGTCCATCTTGTCGCTGACCACGAGGCCCTCGCGCGTCTTGCGCTGAGCCCGCGGTTCAGCAGTCGTGTTCTCACTCATGCTGTCACCTCACTCGGCGCGGCCGAGAGCCCCAGCTCACGCTCACGCATGATCGTGTAGATCCTCGCGATGTCCTTGCGGACCACCTGCAGCCGACGGTGATTGTCGAGCTGCCCGGTCGCGCCCTGCACGCGAAGATTGAACAGCTCCGCTTTCGCCTCCCGCAGCCGCGAGACCAGCTCCTCTTCAGGAAGCTCTCGCAGCTCGGCCGGCTTCACGCCCGCTGCCATATCAGCTTTCACCCACTTCGCGTGTCACGATGCGGCACTTCATCGGGAGCTTGTGAATCGCGCGGCGCATGGCCTCGCGAGCGATCGTCTCGTTGGGGAACGACATCTCGAAGAGAATCCTTCCCGGCTTGACGTTCGCGACCCACCACTCCGGCGAGCCCTTACCGGAACCCATGCGGGTCTCGGCGGGCTTCTTGGTCAGTGCCTGGTCCGGGAAGATCGAGATCCAGACCTTACCGCCACGCTTGATGTGGCGCGTCATGGCGATACGAGCGGACTCGATCTGACGGTTGGTCACGTACGCCGGCTCCAGCGCCTGGATACCGAACTCACCGAAGACGACCCGGTTGCCGCCCTTGGACGCGCCGTGGCGGTCCGGGTGGTGCGGCTTGCGGAAGCCCTTCGGGGGCTTACGCGGCATCAGCATGTGTCAGCCCTCCTGCTGCGTTTCGGCCACCGCCGGCGCAGCCGCGATCGCGGCGTCGCTGGCGTTGTCGCCGGTCGGGGTGTCGCCACCCCGGGCCTGCGCCTGCGCGGCCCGGCCGGCCTCGGTGCCACCGGCGGTCGTGCCGGACGAACCGGAACGGCCACGACGGGGACGGTCGGGGCGGTCGCCCCGGTCACGGCGCGGACGCGACGGAGCCTCGGGGGCCACCTCGCGACCCGGAACGGCGTCGCCCTTGTAGATCCAGACCTTCACGCCGATGCGACCGAACGTGGTACGGGCCTCGAAGAAGCCGTACTCGATGTCGGCGCGCAGCGTGTGCAGCGGGACGCGACCCTCACGGTAGAACTCCGTGCGGCTCATCTCCGCGCCGCCGAGGCGGCCGGAGACCTGCACCCGGATGCCCTTGCAGACCGGGTTCTTCATCGCGGACTGCATGGCCTTGCGCATCGCCCGGCGGAAGCTGACCCGGCTGGACAGCTGCTCGGCGACGCCCTGCGCCACGAGCTGAGCGTCCGACTCCGGGCTCTTCACCTCGAGGATGTTGAGCTGGACCTGCTTGCCGGTGAGCTTCTCGAGCTCGCCGCGGATGCGGTCGGCCTCCGCGCCCTTACGGCCGATGACGATGCCCGGCCGGGCGGTGTGGATGTCGACGCGGACCCGGTCGCGGGTGCGCTCGATGTCCACCTTCGAGATGCCGGCGCGCTCCAGGCCCTTGGACATCATGCGGCGGATCTTGACGTCCTCGCCGATGTAGTCCTTGTAGAGCTTGTCCGCGAACCAGCGGCTCTTCCAGTCGGTGGAGATGCCGAGGCGGAACCCAGTGGGGTGAACCTTCTGACCCATTACTCGGCACCTTCCGTGCTCTGGGACTCGGCCGGCTTCGACTCGGTGGCCGCGGGGGCCTCCTGCGCCGGAGCGGCCTTCTTCGCGGCGGCCTTGCGGGCCGGAGCGGCGACCTGGACGGCCTCCACCGCGATGGTGATGTGGCAGGTGCGCTTGCGGATCCGGTACGCCCGGCCCTGCGCCCGCGGCCGGAACCGCTTCAGCGTCGGGCCCTCGTCGACGAACGCCTCGCTGACCAGGAGCGCGTCCGGGTCGAGCCGCACGTTGTTCTCGGCGTTGGCGATCGCGCTGGCGAGCACCTTGTAGACCTGCTCGCTCGCAGCCTGCGGCGCGAACTGCAGGACCGTGAGGGCCTCCTTCGCGGGCAGACCGCGGACGAGGTTGATCACACGGCGCGCCTTGTTCGGCGAGATGCGCACGTGGCGCGCAACTGCCCGAGCGCCTGGAAGCGCCGGGACATCGCTCTTGACTGGCATCGCTGTAACCCCTTTCTTATCCGTGGACTGACTAGCGACGACGGCTCTTGCGGTCGTCCTTCTCGTGACCCTTGAACGTGCGGGTCAGAGCGAACTCGCCGAGCTTGTGGCCGACCATCGACTCGCTGATGAACACCGGGACGTGCTTGCGTCCGTCGTGCACAGCGATCGTGTGCCCGAGCATGTCGGGGACGATCGTCGAGCGGCGCGACCAGGTCTTGATGACGTTCTTGGAATTCTTCTCGTTCTGGACTTCCACCTTCTTGATCAGGTGGTCGTCGACGAACGGGCCCTTCTTCAGGCTGCGAGGCATGTCAG
>CAKUMG010000052.1 GCA_934667465.1 uncultured Actinoplanes sp.
CATGGGCACCGTGCGGGTGGTCGTGACCGCGGCGGCCGTCGCCGCGACCGCGCACGCGCTGGGCCTGCCGTGGGGCCCGGCGTGGGTGCTCGGCGCCGCGCTCGCGCCGACCGACGCGACGGCGGTCGGGGTGCTGGCCCGGATGCTGCCCCGGCGCAACGTGACCCTGCTGCGCGCCGAGAGCCTGATCAACGACGGGACGGCACTGGTCATCTACTCGCTCGCGGTCGGCGTGACCGTGGGGGAGGAGCACTTGGCGCCGCTGCACGTGTCGTGGCTGCTGCTGCTCGCGTACGGGGGCGGGGCGCTGGCCGGCCTCGTCGTGGCGTGGCTCGGCGTGCGGGTGCGGCGCCGGCTCGACGATCCGCTGCTCGGCAACGTGGCGATGCTGCTGATGCCGTTCACCGCGTTTCTGCTGGCCGAGGCGGTGGAGGCCTCCGGGGTGGTGGCCGTGGTGGTGTGCGGGCTGATGATGAGCCAGGCCGGGCCGCGGATCGTACGGGCCGAGACGCGCAGCCAGGCCGTGCCGTTCTGGGCGCTGGCGACGTTCCTGCTCAACGCGGCGCTGTTCGTGCTCGTCGGCATCGAGGTGCAGGTGGCCGTGCGCGGGCTGACCAGCCTCGACCTGGCACGCGGGCTGGTCGCCGTGGCCGCGGTGTCGGGTGTCGTGTTCGCCGCCCGGCTCGCGTTCCTGATGGTGTCGGCCTACACGATCCGGCTCGTCGACCGCCGCCCCCAGCAGCGCGCCCGCCGGTTCAGCAACCGGGCCCGGGTGGTCAGCGCGACCGCCGGGTTCCGGGGCGCGGTGTCGCTGGCGGCGGCGCTGGGCGTGCCGGCCACGCTCGCGTCGGGGGAGCCGTTCCCGGGCCGGGACACGATCGTGTTCGTGACCGCGGGCGTGATCGTGGTGACGCTGGCCCTGCAGGCGCCGCTGCTGCCGGCGGTGGTCCGCTGGGCGCGGCTGCCCCGGGACACGTCCGTGGACGCCGAACGCCGGCTCGCCGAGACGACTGCCGCCCGCGAGGCCCTCGCCGCGATCCCGGAACTGGCCGCCGAGGTGGACGCCGGGCCGCAGATCGCCCGCGAGGTGGCCCGCGAGTACGAACGCCACCTGCGCATCCTGCAGGCCACCGCCCCACCCCCGGACGGGTCGTCCCCGGACGCCCCGTCGTCGGGCAGGGCGGCGTCGGGCGGGGCGTCACCGGACGGGGCGTCACCGGACGGGGCGGCGTCGGGTGGCGGAGAGGTCGGCGGGGTGGCGGACGGGGAGGACGCGCGGGGCGGCGAGGCCGAACTGCGACGGCACGACGCCCGTACGGCGCTGCGGCTGGCCGTTGTCGCCCGCAAGCGCGCCGCCGTCGTCCGCCTGCGCGACGAGGGCCGCATCGACGACACGGTCCTGCGGCGGGTGCAGGCCCGCCTCGACCTCGAGGAACTCCGCCTCTCCGGCCGCGACCTCGTCGACTGATCCGCAAGCCCGCCCGCGCGGCGGGGTGGGGCGGGCTTGCGGAGAATCGCGGGCTGAACCGCGTACCGGCGGAATGTGCCCTTGATCGTCCTGCCGGTCAGCCGGCCTGGGTGAGCAGGTCGTTGACGATCTTCTGGACGACGGCCTTGCTCTCCGGCTGGCTGTACGTGCCGACCGCCACCTGGTATCCCGGGACGAAGTGGCTCATGTCGAGCGTGTAGCGGCCGTCGGCGTTGCGGGCCGTCTCCACGTACGAGGTCTGGTCGTCAAGGGTCTTGGCCTCGGCGCCCTTGTCGAACCATTCGGTGCTCAGCCGCTCGCGGTCGGCGGTGCCGCACGGCGCGTCGCAGGGGCGCAGCATGATCTGCAGGCGCTTGCCCCGGTCCGGCGCGGGCGCGCTCGAGTCGAACGGGTCGCCCTCGTCGATGCAGACCCACGCCTTGGCGCCCGGGACGTCGATCTTGCCGGTGATGCAGCCCCAGGTCGCGGGCGTGCGGAACGCGTACGGGAATCCGGCGAGCGTCATCGTGTAGGTCTTGTCACCGGCGGCGTACGAGGGGCCCACCAGCGTGCGGGCCGGCGTCGAGCGCAGCGTCGGCTCGCCGGCCGCACCCGTCGGCGCCGTCGTGGGCCGCGAGGGCCGCGTCGGCAGCGGGTCGACCGTCGGCATCGTGGGCAGCGGGGCGATGGTCGGCAGCGTGTACGGGTCGTCGTTCGCGTCACTGACCAGCCCGACCACGCCGAACACGCCACAGACGCAGAGCAGTGCGGCCAGCGGGACGATCATCAGCGCGATCGCGGCCGGGACGCCCCGGAACTTCTGCGGCGCGGGCCCGATCGAGCCGCCGAGCCAGCCGATCACCGGCGCGCGGTACTCGACCTCGACGACCTGGCCCGGATGCACCGGCACGACCGTCTCGGCGGGCCCGATCCGTGGCGGCAGCAGGTAGGGCACGTGGACGTGCACGTGGTGCCGGCCGGGTGGCACGGGGATGACGGTGCGGCCCCAGCGCGCCTCGATCCGCTGCCCGTCGACGGCCACGAAGAGCCGGAACAGGCCGAGGACGAACGCCATCCACGAGTACTTCGTGGTGAGCGCGATCGCGCTGCCCTGCGCCCACGGCGGCTGCTGCTGGTCGTACATGAAGATCCTCCCCCGATCGGACCGGGGAAGTGTACGTATGCGCAGCTCGGGCATCAAAGACGGTCATGCTGGATCTCCGCCCCGGCGTCGCCGAACTGGTGCGCCGCGAGCCCCGCTTCGCCGCCGTCGTGGACCGGTACGGGTTCCCGCTGGTGTGGGACCGCCCGCCCGGGTTCGCGTCGCTGCTGCACATCATGCTGGAACAGCAGGTGTCGCTCGCCTCCGCGCGGGTGACCTTCGACCGGCTGCGCGCGCTCACCGGGCCGCTCAGCCCGGCGAGCCTCCTGCGGCTCGGCGACGACGAGCTGCGGTCCGCGGGGCTCAGCCGGCAGAAGGCCCGGTACGTCCGCGCGCTGGCGACCGCGCTCGAGGAGGGGTCCCTGGTGCTGGAGGCGCTGCCCGGGCTCGATGACGAGCGGGTCGACGCGGCGCTGCGTACGGTGCCGGGAATCGGGCCGTGGACCGCGGCGATCTACCGGCTCTCGGCCCTCGGGCGGCCCGACGCGTGGCCGGCCGGCGACCTCGCCGTCGCGGCCGCGATCGCCGCGCTGTGGGAGCTGCCTGCCCTGCCCACCGCCGCCGAGACGATCACCCGTGCCGAGGCGTGGCGACCCTGGCGTGCGGTCGCCGCGCGGATCCTCTGGCAGCACTATCTGCGGGGCGCGGGCTCCCCGGCGTAGTCACCGAAGGACCACAGGTTGCCCTCGGGATCGCGGACGGCGAACTCCTGGGCGCCGTAGCTGGTCCTCGCGAGCGGACGAACGACGTCGGCATTCCTCTGCGCGATTCGGTCATAGAGGGCAGCGGGGTCTGCGGTGACGACGTACCCACCGGCGCTCCCCGGCTCCCGCGACCACAGCGCGCCGGGACGGTGGCTGCCGAGCATGATGCCGCCGGACCCCTCCGGCCAGAGCAGCTCGGCATGCTCGACGACGTCACCGTCGCCGTGGCGGGCGGTCAGCACGAAACCGAAGGTGCCGACGAAGTAGTCGATCAGTGCGGGCGCGTCAGCGGCCTGCAGGGAGAGCCAGACGGTCGGGGTCATGGCCGTACTCTGCCCAGGTCCCTTCCTCGGACCCTTCCTCGGGGCCCATTCCGGTCCCGTTTCCGAGCCCGCCCGGCTCCGCCGCCGGCACCCCGAACACCGCCCGAGCCGCCAGCGGATGCACCGCCACCTGCACCCCCGCCTGCCCCGTCCCCTGCCGGACATGGCTCGCCCGCATGTGCAGCCCGGCCAGCACCACCGGCACCGGCGGCCCGTCCCCCATCCGAACCCCGTCATCCAGGCTCACGATGAACGTCACCCATGCCGACGGCAGCCCCCGATGCACCGACTCCGCCACATCGAGCGCCCGATACCCCACCATCGAACCCAACCCGGGCGCACACCCCGCCGCCCCCGCAACGAACTCCCAGGCCCGCTCCTCCATCCCCGCAGCCTAGGCGGCTCAGTCGCCGGGGCCCATCACATACCCGAACTGCTCCATCGAGCCAGCCCGATCGATGGCGTCGAGCTCCTCCGCCGCAAAGCTCGCCATTGGCGGCCGCACAGCCCGGGCGCGCCAGTGGTAGGTGGCACGGACAGGTACTCGAGCGACGATCAGTGCCGGATGCACGCGGCAAGCAGGAGCTCGGAAGTCAGTTCGATGTCGTCGGTGGCGATGTCGTCGCCGCCGACAGATGTGATCCAGCGGAGTGCCTGATCGCGCCGGCGTACGAGCCAGAGATCCGCATGCAGTGCGATGTCACCGGCGATCGCCGGATCGACATGACCGATCTGAGTGAGCACGGCCGGCCGGGTAGCCCCGTCGAGCGTGAGCCTGATGATGTCGAGCAGGTCGGTTCCCTGCTTCTCGACCGAGCGATTCATCACTGCCTGCAACTTCATGGCCACCAGCGGCCCGGGCTCGGCCATGAGCGTGGCCACCTCGCGGCGTTCACCGTTCATCCGGACAACCTCCAGGGTCATTTCGGTGGCGGTGTCGTTCGCCCAGGCATGGGCCGACGCGTGCAGGCGATCACCGGGGTCATCGCTGGGGATGTCGAGTTCGGCCTGACGAACCTCCAGCACGTCGACCTTCACCGGGCCGTAGGGAGTGGCGAGCAGGACGGCCGCGGGCTGGACCGGCTGGGCGCCGTCGGCCGCGCGCAGCACCTCGAGATGTGGCACCTCGCCGTGCAGCCGGTCCACTACATCGACGTCGACAGTGGCGCGATGCGGATGCGACAACCGGGACAGGACGGCCACGCCCCCGACGATCACCGGAGGCTGGCCGAGCAGTGTTCGAACCTCGATCACACCTTGGACGACGGTGCTCATGGCGTCGCCGACGAAGGTGACGCGGCTACCAGACACGGGCCCAGGGTCCGTCGGGTGTCCAGGCTTCGAGGATTTCCCGGCCACGGCCGATGTCCTGCGCCAGGTCGAGAGCGACGAACAAGGGGTGCGCCGTCGGCCACCCGACGGGGTTGGGGTGGAGGCCGACGCGATGCCGCACCACGGCAGGCACGGGCGCGATTCTGACGCTTGCCCGAGCTTGTGCCGGCTTGGCGGCAACGCCGAGAAGGGTGGTGGCACGATGCTGGGTCGCTTGATCGGGGACGTAGAAGTCGAGGATCTGCCCCGACCGGAACGCCAGGGGAGCGCCGAGTACGGCCGCTGCAGCCGAGTCCGTCAGGGCCCATCCGGTCTCCGACTCGACATCCTGCAGGCCGAGCCGAAGCGATCGGGCAACGGGCGCCTCGCCGGGTGACGGGAGGTGGGCGAGGTAGGTGCGCGGGGCCGTCCAGCGGTCGGCGACCTGCCAGAACAAGCGGGAATCGGTCACTGCGTTGCCCGCGTCGACCAGGCCGTCCCGGCGGAGGGCGGAAAGGACCTCGGAGACCGTGCTGGCTGAACGGCCGAGTTGGCGGGCAAGGTCCCGTACCGAGGTCGCGCGTCCAGGCCGCATCAGGACGGCGGAGGCAATCTCGAGTCCGGCTTTGCCGCTCAGGGCGCTCGCTCGTTGTGGCCGCTCTCGGAGGGGCGTGACTGCGGCGTCAATGATCATGCCGTCGGTACGCATCGCCAGCCGGCCGCGCAGGTCGTAGTAACCGGCTCGGCGTGTGGTCAGAACCGTGCGAGCTGCCTCGGTTACGCGGTCGGCGACGATGAGCAGCGTGACGGACGGCGACGTGCGCGCGCGGAGGGCTTGCTCCGCGTCGGAGCCGGTGACCAGGGTCCGCCGCTTGAGCTCAAGGACTGCGCGCACGCCGTCCGTCTCGACCATCAGATCGGCACCGCTGTCGGACCCGCCGGTCAGCTCCAGCGCGTCGATCCCCAGTTGGGCGAAGGCATCAACGACCAGTGCCTCGGTGTCCACGGATTTCAGTGTGGTGGGCGTTCGGTGTTCGGTCAATACCGAACACCGAACAGGCTGTACGTGGTCGAAAGCCACATATGGGAAAGCCGGTGATGTCATAGTGCGCCTTTACGGTCGTCCATCGGTCGGGTAGCGCGCCGAAGGTAGTGCTGCCGACGCCGGGCTCGTGACCAGACGGGCGGCCGCGGGGTTCAGCTTCCGGGGAGGGACGCCTGCAGGATCAACGCGTGCGGACAGTCCAGGTACGCCTGCCAGAACCTCGCCCCGTGCGCCGCGATCCCGCTGCTGCTCACGATCGGCCCGGACCAGGTGATGCCGGTGAAGCCCGCCCCGGTCAGCGCCGATTCGAGGGCGCCGGCCGACCAGACCCACGCGGAGATGGTCTCGTCCAGGTCGGCGTAGCACAGGTCGAGCGTGACCGGGTCCGGGTCGTGGCCGGTTGCGGGGCCGTGGGTGCGGAGGCCGTACGGCTCGTAGTAGGGCTTGTCGCGCCGCAGGCCGGGGTTGGCGGGCAGCGTGATCAGCCGGCCGCCGGGGCGCAGGGCCCGGGCGGCGCCGCGGCAGAAGTCGAGGAGGCCGGCGGGGTCGGCGAGGTAGGGGAGGACGTAGACGGCGAGGACGATGTCGAACCTGCCTTCGAGTGGCGGGGGCAGCGCGCCGAGGATGTATTCGGCGCCGATCGGGGAGGCCTGTTCGATGCCGCGGGCGTGGTCGATCATGCCGGGGGTGACGTCGAGGCCGAGGGCGCGGGCGGCGCCGTGGCGTTTGAGGAGCCGGGTGTAGATGCCGCTGCCGCAGCCCAGGTCGAGGACCGACAGGCCGGTGATGTCGCCGAGGGCGGCGAAGACCGTGGGGAACTCGAGGTGCTGGCGGAACGGGCTGCGGGAGAACGTGTCGTAGACCTCGCCCAGCTGATCGAACTGGGCCGCCGCCGCGTCGTTCATGGTCAAGATGATGACACTGATCGATGGCGTCGTACAGTGGTGGCGTCGAGGAGGTGACGCCCCACCATGAGCGATGCGGAACTGACCGAGCTGCGCCAACGGGCGGCTCGCGGCGACGACGATGCGATCGGCACGCTGGTCGAGCTGGCGGCCGGGCGGCAGGACATGGCCGAGCTGCGGAGCCTCGCGAATGCGGGCAGTGCCGACGCCGCTGCGCAGCTGGTCGAGCTGGCCGGCGAGCTCGGCGACCTGGACGAGCTGCGGCGCCTGGCCGCCGAGGGCAACGGCGACGCGGCCGACGTGCTCGTGGAACTGACCGAGGACGAGGAATGAGCGCGCGCACAAGAAAGAACGGGCCCGGCCGAATGGCCGGGCCCGTCACAAGAGAAACTCAGACCAGGTCGAAGCGGTCCAGCTCCATGACCTTCGTCCAGGCCGCGACGAAGTCCGTCACGAACTTGTCCTTCGCGTCCGCGCTGGCGTAGACCTCGGCCAGGGCGCGCAGCTGCGAGTTCGAGCCGAAGATCAGGTCGACCGCGGTGGCGGTCCACTTCACCTCGTCGGTGGCGAGGTCGCGGATCTCGTAGACGTGCTCCTCGGACTCCGACGCCTTCCAGCGCGTGCCCGGCGAGAGCAGGTTCGCGAAGAAGTCGTTGGTCAGCAGGCCCGGCTTGTCGGTCAGCACGCCGTGCTCGCTGCCGCCGAGGTTGTTGCCGAGCGCCCGCAGGCCGCCGATGAGGACGGTCATCTCGGGGGCGGTCAGGTCGAGCATGTACGCGCGGTCGACCAGCAGGATCTCCGGCTGGGTCTTCTCGCCGGGGCGCAGGTAGTTGCGGAACGCGTCCGCGCGCGGCTCGAGGACGCGGAAGCTCTCCACGTCGGTGTCTTCCTGCGAGGCATCCGTACGCCCGGCGTGGAACGGCACGGTCACCTCGACGCCCGCGTCGCGCGCGCCCTTCTCGACGGCGGCCGAGCCGGCGAGCACGATCAGGTCGGCGAGCGAGATCTTGGCGCCACCGGCGTTGTTGAACTCGCTCTGGATGCTCTCCAGGGTGGTCAGCACCTTCGACAGCTGCGAGGGCTGGTTGACCTCCCAGTTGCGCTGCGGCTCGAGCCGGATGCGGGCACCGTTGGCGCCGCCGCGCTTGTCGGTGGAGCGGAACGTCGCCGCCGACGCCCACGCCGTCTGCACGAGCTCGGCGGTGGTGAGGCCGGACTCGAGCACCTTGGCCTTGAGCGCGACCACGTCGGCGTCGCTGACCAGCTCGTGGTCGACGGCCGGGACCGGGTCCTGCCAGAGCTGCGCCTCGGGCACCCACGGGCCGAGGAAGCGGCTGACCGGGCCCATGTCGCGGTGCAGCAGCTTGTACCAGGCCTTGGCGAACGCGAGCTGGAACTCGTCGGGGTTCTCCAGGAACCGGCGGGAGATCGCCTCGTACGCCGGGTCGACGCGCAGCGACAGGTCGGTCGTCAGCATCGTCGGGCGGTGCTTCTTCGTGGCGTCGTGGGCGTCCGGGATGATCTCCTCGGCGTCCTTGGCGACCCACTGCTTGGCGCCGGCGGGGCTGGTGGTCAGCTCCCACTCGTAGCCGAACAGGATCTCGAAGAAGCGGTTGCTCCACTCGGTCGGCTTGTCGGTCCAGGTGACCTCGAGGCCGGACGTGATGGTGTCGCCACCCTTGCCGCTGCCGTGGTTGCTCAGCCAGCCGAGGCCCTGCGCCTCGATCGGGGCGGCCTCCGGCTCGGGGCCGACGGCGTTGTCCGCGGGCGCGGCACCGTGGGTCTTGCCGAACGTGTGGCCGCCGGCGATCAGCGCGACGGTCTCCTCGTCGTTCATCGCCATGCGGGCGAACGTCTCGCGGATGAAGTGCGCCGCGGCGAGCGGGTCGGCGTTGCCGCGCGGGCCCTCCGGGTTGACGTAGATCAGGCCCATCTCGGTCGCGCCGACGCCCTCGGCCATGCTGTCGTCCGAGACGTAGCGCTCGTCGCCGAGCCAGGTGTCCTCGGGACCCCAGAAGATCTCCTCGGGCTCCCACACGTCGACGCGGCCGAAGCCGAAGCCGAAGGTCTTGAAGCCCATCGACTCCAGGGCCACGTTGCCGCCGAGCACGAGCAGGTCGGCCCACGAGATCTTCTGGCCGTACTTCGCCTTGACCGGCCAGAGCAGGCGGCGCGCCTTGTCGAGGTTGGCGTTGTCCGGCCAGCTGTTGAGCGGCGCGAACCGCTGCCCGCCGTCGCCGGCGCCACCGCGGCCGTCCTGGATGCGGTAGGTGCCCGCGGCGTGCCAGCTCATCCGGATCATCAGGCCGCCGTAGTGGCCGAAGTCGGCCGGCCACCAGTCCTGCGAGGTGGTCAGCACCTCGGTGATGTCGCGCTTGATGGCCTCGACGTCGAGCTTGGCGAACTCCTTCGCGTACTCGAAGTCCTCGCCCAGCGGGTTGCCCTTCGCCGAGTGGGCGTGCAGCACCGACAGGTCGAGGGAGTTGGGCCACCAGTCGCGGTTGGTGTGCGGCCGGCCGCCGGTCTTCGGGGTCGGCGAGTCGATCGCCGGGTTCTCGCTCTCGCTGCCGTGCGCGGTCACGGAGTCGTGCGCGACCGGGCAGCCGGCCGCCTCCTTCTTGTCCACGCCCTGCGCGCTCGCGGGCGCGTTGTCCTGGGTGTCGCTCATGTGTTTCCTTCCGTGCCGGCGATTTCAGTGGGCAGAGTGAGTGGCGGTCGCGCACTGCGGGCAGGTGCCCCAGTAGACGACTTCCGCCTCGTCGACCACGAAGCCGTGGCCGTCCGGGGCGGTGAGACAGGGTGCCTCGCCGGTGGCGCAGGCGACGTCGGCGATGGTGCCGCACGAGCGGCACACGACGTGGTGGTGGTTGTCGCCGACCCGGGTCTCGTAGCGGGCGGTCGCCCCGGCCGGCTGGATGCGCCGCACCAGGCCGGTGTCGGTCAGCACCCGCAGCACGTCGTAGACCGCCTGGTGCGAGACCGCGGGATGCTCGGCCCGGACCAGCGAGATCACGGTGTCGGTGTCGACATGCGGGTGGCCGTGCAGCGCGCCGAGCACGGCGAGCCGGGGCTTGGTCACGCGCAACGAGGCCACTCGCAGCTGCGCCGCGAAGTCGGACGTCATGCCAAGACCCTAGACCCTCAGATTGGAATAGTTCAAGTTTATGGCGCGGGTGCGCCGCTCCTCGTAACCTATATCACCCGAAATGCTTTCATATTGGGTACGCCGCAGCGCTCACGCCGCCGCCCGCGCCCCGGCCCCGCCCTGCCAGGACCGCACAGTAGCGCCCCGCAGCCACCGGAGGCCGCGGATCGCAAGGGCCGAGCCGGAGCCCGCCGCTCGAGCGCGGCCGGGGGAGAGGCGGGGCGGGCGGGCGGTCTACGCGAGGCCGAAGTGCTCGAGCAGCCCGGTGATCTCCAGCACCCGGCGGATCCCGGGCCGCGGCCCGGTCAGCGTCATCCGGCAGGCCATCCGGTCCGCGTCGGCGTGGCAGTGCAGCAGCGCCCGGATGCCCGAGGAGTCGAGGAAGGTGATCCCGCTGACGTCGATCTCGAGGTGGCGCGGCCGCCCGGTGGCCAGGGCGGGGCCGACCGCCTCCCACAGCGCCGGTGCGCTGACGACGTCCAGCTCGCCGGCGACGGTGATGTGCAGGGGGCGGGCGCCGGACGCGTGGGCCGGCGGGTCCCCCATGACGAGGGTGAATGCGCCTACGGAGGACATCGCCACTCCCGTGGTGCTCGATAGAACGAGTCCGCCCTTGCTGCTGAAGGCCCGCCCCGACCCTAACCCTCCCGCCGCCGGCCGGCCACCGGATCCACCCATCTGAGTCTGTCGATCACGAATCGGGGGAGTGTGGCCGCCCGGCGACGGGGCGGGAGAGGCCGCCTACTTCCAGGTGTCGTTCACGGTCTTGGTGCAGGCGCTACCGGTGCTGAGGCTCCGGTTCGCCCCCGGCTCCCACGTGACCGCGGACCCCTCCTTCTTCACGTACTTGTACTCGACGGTCGTGTTCGCGGGCAGGTTCACCGTCGTCTTCCACACCGGGTAGGAGCCCGGGTCCAGTGCCGCCCCGCCGCTGGTCGCCCAGTTGCCCAGCACACCCTGGTTGCCCAGCGCGACAACGCTCTGCCCCCACGTCGTCTCCCCCGTGGCGTTGAGCGTGACCGCGACGGTCGAGCACGCCGTCCCGGTGGGGGCGGCAGCGCCCCCGGCGGCGCCGACGTCGATCGCCACCGCGCTGTTCGCCGGGATCGTGACCGTGGCGTCGCCGCCCGAGACCGTCACCGCGGTCCCCGCGCACCCGCTGCCGCCGCGCCCGCCGGTGATCCGGTCGCAGTACGTGCCGTTCGCCAGCCCCGTCTTGTACGTGGCGGTCGACGCGCTGCCCGACGCGTTGATCCCGAACCAGCCGAGCGCTCCCCGCCGGAACCCGACGACGTTGCCCTTGGTGGCCGTGAAGTCCGCGGCCGTGCCCGCGGCCTTGGTGGCGTTGCGCCACGCGACCATGCCCTTGATGCCCGTCGACTGCGTGCTGCACTGCCACGCCCCGTTGCCGCAGTCGGTGGCGGTCACCTTGCCGCTCGCGTCGGACGGCGGGGACTGGCCGGTGCTGCCCGTGCCGAACGTGAAGCCGTCGTAGAGGAACGGCTTGCCGTGCGGGTAGGCGAGCATGAAGTAGTTCGCGAGCGTGTACTTCGTGCCGTCCTGGTAGCGCAGCGTGTTGCCCTCGCGCTCGGTGTCGTGGTTCGCCACCATCGCCGCGGTGTTCGCGCTCTTCAGGTCCAGGCCCCAGTTCGGGATGCCCTGCAGTTCGCTGAGCGTGCCGTTGGTGAAGTGGTTCTTCAAAGCATCCGCGTACGAGAATCCGAGCACGTCGCCGTTCGCCGTGAACGCGGACGGGGCGAGCACGCCGGTGCCACCCGCCATGACCTCCTGCGCGATGTAGGGCGCCCTGCCCTCGGCGGTGGTCTTCCTGAGGGCCCCGACGATCTGCGCGAAGTCGGCCTGCGGGATGTGCTTGGCGGCGTCCACGCGGAAGCCGTCGACACCGAGCCCGACGAGGTCGTTCAGGTAGCCGGTGATCTTGCCGCGGACGTCGCTGTTCCCGGTCCGCAGGTCCGACAGCCCGGAGAGCTCGCAGTTGTAGACCTCCGCCGGGTCGTTCCAGGCGTCGATCTGGCCGTCCTCGTCGGTGCAGCTGCCGTCGCCCGGGCGGTGGAAGTCGCCCGGGGTGTAGGGCACGGCCGGATAGGCGAACCCCTTCGGGTCGAACGTGCTGCCCGCGTACCCGGTCGTGTGGGTGTTGTTGCTGCCGGCCGTGTGATTGATGACGGCATCGACATACACCCGTACGCCTGCCGTGTGGCACGCCGTCACCATGTCCGCGAACTGCTGCCGCGAGCCCAGCCGGCTGTCCAGCTTGTAGGAGACCGGCTGGTACACCTCCCACCACGGGTGCACGCCGGACGGGCTGGTGGGCAGGTTCACCGACTCCTGCGGCGGCGCGACCTGCACCGCGCCGTAGCCGGCGGGCCCCAGCTGGCCGGTGCAGGCCTTCGCGACCGAGGGCCAGTTCCACTCCCACAGGTTCGCGGTGACGTCGCTGTCGTTGAGGCTCTCCGCGGCGTCGGCCTGGCGGGTGAGCACGACCGCCGCGACGCCCGCGGCAGCCATCAGCGAGACGGCACTGACGCGGCCGACGAGTACTCGCAGTCTTCGGTTCATGGGGGAGCGCTGCTCCTCGGGTGCCGGGGATGTGACCCTGCAGAGGCTGTCCGACCTGCGGTTTCCCGTCAAAGCAGCGGATCGGGAAGGAAAGTGAACAGATTGTGGCCCGCGCGCTACCAAGCGGATGTCCGGTGTGGACCTACCGTGGCGTTTGGTCCGTTTCGCCGTACCTATCCTTTGGGGTGCTTTAATTCCGAACCGCTCTCGCTTTTCCGCCGCCAGGGGTCTTCCTGCCCCAAGAGTCTTGGCGCCGTGCCCGATCAGCCCGCCTGACTGCCCGGCGAGACCGGCGTCAGGCCCGATCGAGCCCGGCCGCGACCAGGATGCGCAGCAGCTCCGGGAAGGGGATGCCCGCCCGGTCCCAGATCTGCGGGAACTGCGACTGGGCGGTCATGCCCGGGAACGTGTTGACCTCGTTGACCACCGGCACGCCGTCCGCCGGCAGGAAGAAGTCGACGCGCAGCAGGCCGCGGCAGCCCAGCGCGTGGAACGCCCGGATCGCGTGCTCCTGCAGGAGCAGGGTCGCCGCGGGGTCGAGGGTGGCGGGGATCGTGAAGGCGGCACCCCCGGCGTACTTGGCGTCGTAGTCGAAGAAGACGCCGTCCCGGACCGTGATCTCCAGCGGCGGTCCCGCCTCGACGCGGCCGCCCGGGTGCTCGAGCACGGCGATGTCGATCTCGCGCCCGGCGACCGCCCGCTCGATCAGCACCTTGTCGTCGAACGAGCGGGCCAGCTTGAGGGCGGCGGGCAGCTCGTCGGCGTGCCGGACCTTCGAGACGCCGAGGCTGGAACCGGCCCGCGCGGGCTTCACGAAGACCGGCAGTCCCAGCGGCTCCAGGTCCGGCAGGTCGTCGCTGGAGGCGGAGACGGGGACCGTGATGCCGTCGGCGATGCGCAGGCCGTCCGCGGCGAGCAGGGTCTTGGTGACGGCCTTGTCCATGCCGGCCGCGCTAGCGAACACCCCGTTGCCGACGTAGGGGACGCCGAGCCATTCCAGCAGCGCCTGCAGCCGGCCGTCCTCGCCGTACGGGCCGTGCAGCGCGGGGAACACCAGGTCCTGCCCCTGCAGCGTGCGCCACGCCTCGTCCATCGGCACGGGCCGGCCGCCGACGTGCCAGCCGCCGTCGCGCCCGATCACGACCTCGGTGACGGCCACCGCCGCGGGGTCGAGGTGGGCGTGGATGCTCGCCGCGGACCGCAGGGACACGTCGTGCTCGCCGCTGCGGCCGCCGGAGATGAGGGCCATCCTGGTTGTCACTGTGTTTCGACCTCTCCGTACGTGTGAAGGCGACCGACCCGGGAGCCGATCCCGGTCAGGATCTCGTGGGGGTTCGTGCCGGCCCAGCCCGCCCAGTCCGCGACCGAGGGCCCCGGACCGCCGAAGACGGTGACCGGATCGCCGATCGCGACGGGCAGGTCCCCGGCGTCGATCACGCATTGGTCCATCGCGATGCGCCCCATGATCGGGCACCGCCGCCCGTGCAGCAACACCGCGGCCCGGCCCTGTGCCGCGCGGGGCACCCCGTCGGCGAACCCCAGCGGCAGCAACGCGAGCGTCGTCGCCCGCCCGGTCACCTGGTCCGGCCCGTAGGACACGCCGGTGCCGGCGGCCACCCGCTTGACGTTGACCACCTCGGACCGCAGCGTCATGGCGGGCCGCAGCCCGTGCGCGCCCGGCACGGGATCGACGCCGTACAGCGCGATCCCGATCCGGCACAGGTCATAGCGGGTCCGCGGTGCGGTCAGCGCCGCCGCGGAGTTGGCGAGGTGCGTCAGATCGGGT
>CAKUMG010000053.1 GCA_934667465.1 uncultured Actinoplanes sp.
CTTGTACGCCCGGATCGCCGCGCCCGGCGGCCTGCCCGGCGAGGCCGGCTTCTCGACCCATGGCACCGGCGCCTACCTGGTCGACTTCGACAAGGGGCGCCGGCGCTGGCAACTCACGGCGTACGACCGGGCCGGCCAGGTCGAAGCCGTGACGCGGATCCTTGAGGTGGCGAACGCCTACCTGCGCGGCGAGGGCCACGAGGAGGGCGAGAAGCGGCGCTGGCGACCGGACCGCAGGGTCCTGATCCTCACGGTCGACAACGAGAGGATCACGCTGCACTGATCCGCGTCATGCTGCTGGATTGAGCATCTGCTCAACATGCCTTACGCTCGGGTTGAGCAACTGCTCAAACGTGGGTGGCGAGGAGTGCGGGTCATGGGTCGAGCGGGGTGGGGAGCGGTGGTGGCCGGCGTGGCGGTCACGGCGGCGCTCGGGAGGCTCTGGGTGCGGCGGGAGCAACCCTGGTCCGCGCACCGCTGGTCGCACCGCGTCGGCCGCGGCCGGGAGCGGTTCGAGGCGGCGACGACTGCGCTGCTGAGCTGGGAGATGCACCGGCGGTCCGGGGCCTGGGTACAGCCGGGCACACCGTCCGCGGAGGCGGGGCAGCACATGCTGTCCTCGCTCGGTGTGGGGCCGTTGCGGACCCCGGAGCCGTGCGAGGTGCTCGAGGTCGTCCGCGGGGACGACGTCACCTCGATGTACTACCGGGCGCTTCCCGGGCACACCTTCGAGGGCGACGAGCGGTTCACGATCCGGATGGCGGCGGACCGTACGGTGAGCTTCCACGTCGCCGTACGGTCACGGCCCGCCCTGCTCGTCGCCCGCCTCGCCGGGCCGCTGGTGACACCCGTCCAGTGGTTGTTCATCGCCCGGTGCGCGAGCGTGCTGCGCCGGGCCCCTCGGATCAGGACGGCAGGTGCGCGATGAAGGTCGTCATCCCCGGCGGTACGGGCCAGGTGGGCGGGCTCCTGCGGCGGGCGCTGGTGGCCCGCGGCGACGAGGTCACGGTGCTGAGCCGGCGGCCCGAGACTCTCGAGCAGGGCGTCCGGCACGTGGTCTGGGACGGCCGGACCCTGGGGGAGTGGGCGCGCGAGTTCGAGGGTGCCGACGCGGTCGTCAACCTGGCGGGCCGCACCGTGAGCTGCCGCTACAACGACGTCAACCTGCGCCAGATGATGAACTCCCGGATCGAGTCGACCCGGGTGGTCGGCGAGGCCATCGCCCGGGCGGTGGACCCCCCGAAGGTGTGGCTGCAGTCGAGCACCGCCACGATCTACGCCGATGCCCGCAGCCGGCCCGACGACCTGCCGCACGACGAGGCCCGCGGCATCATCGGCGGCGACGAACCCGACGTGCCCCTGTACTGGGAGTACAGTGTCCGGATCGCGCGCCGCTGGGAGCAGGAGCAGCAAGCCGCGCGCACTTCCGCGACCCGGCGGGTGGCGCTGCGTACGGCGATGGTCATGACGCCCGACCGTGGCGGCGTCTTCGACTATCTCTCCTGGCTGGCCCGGCTGGGGCTCGGCGGTCCCGTGGCCGGCGGCCGGCAGTACGTCTCCTGGATCCACGGCGACGACTTCGTGCGGGCCGTGCTCTTCCTCGTCGAGCACCGGGAGATCGACGGCCCGGTGATCGTGGCCAGCCCCGATCCGGTGCCGCAGCGGGAGCTGATGCGCTCGCTCCGGGGCGCCTGGGGGCGTCGCTTCGGGCTGCCGGCCACCCGGGCGATGGCGGAGCTCGGCGCTTTCGCGTTGCGGACGGACACCGAGCTGCTGCTCAAGAGCCGCCGGGTCGTGCCGGGGCGGCTGCTCGACGCCGGATTCACGTTCGAGCACCCGCAGTGGCACGCCGCGGCTGCCGACCTCGCCGGCCGGGCACGAGCTCTCCGCGGCGGATGATCGTTGCGTCCGGCGGATCGCTGGGATCCAGGGGCACACGGGGCGGGACCGAGCTGGGATCATGCATCGATGATGATGCGAATCGGGCGAGCCGTCTCGGCGGTGGTGGCGACCATGGCGGGGCTTGTGCTGCTCCTGGCCGATCCGGTGCCGGCGGCTGCGGCGGTGGGTGAACGGGGTTACTGGCAGAACGCGAACTCGGGGCTGTGGCTGACGGTCAGCGGCGGTGACGGCAACGGGTCGCCGGCCGTGCAGGCGCCGTGGCTGAACCGGGCGGCGCACCGGTGGGTGGAGGTGCCGGCGGGCAACGGCAACTTCTATCTGCGTACGGATATGTCGTCGGGCCGGGTTCTCGGCATCGCCGACCGCAGCACCGCCGATCTCGGGCGGGCCATGCTCTGGGCCCGGAGCACCAGTGCCGACCAGCGGTGGAGTATCCGGAGGAACGAGTACAACCGCTTTGTCTTCGTCAACGAGAACAGCGGCAGGTGCCTGGGCGTGCAGGCGGCCAGTTCCGCGAGCAACTATCCGGTCGTGCAGTTCCGGTGCAACGAGTCGCTCGACCAGCAGTGGGTGTTCGTCAAGTACTGACGGAGCCCGGCCGGGGTGATCCCGTCATCCGATGGGTGGACGGGGCACCCTGCGAGAACACTACTTTGTGCAGACGCGCAGGTCCGGCCCTCGTGGGAATCTGAGTGCAGTCGGCTACTGCGGGAGGCATCGATGGGTACGACCATGACGCTGCGGGAGGCGCTTTTCCTCCTCGCCCACCACCCGTCCGGGCGGCCCCGCATCCCCCACTACGTGCTCGAGGCCGGGCTGGCCGCCGCCGCCCTGATGGAGCTGCGCCACCTCGGCGCCATCGAAGTGACCGGGGACGGGCATGTGGTGGTCCGGAGCCCGTCGCCGGGCGGCGGCGACCCCCTGCTCGAGCGTCTGCTCCGCCAGCTGACCGAAGGGCCGCCGCGCCGGCCGCACGAACTGCTGCCGGAGCTCGGCGGCGACGTCGAGCAGGTGACCCTGACGGCGCTCGTCTCACGCGGTCACTGCCGGCTCGACGCCGAGGCGCATCTCGTCGCGGTTGGCACCGCGGGCCACCGCGACGACGCCCGCAACGCGATGAAGAACGGGGCCGGTGACCTCGGCGCGCTGGTGTGGGCGACGGAGCTGAGCGGGCACGTGCTGGGCCCGGCTGCACTCGTCACCCGGCTGCGGCTCGGCCGGCAGGCGGCGGGGGACCCGCTCGCGCTGGCCGTGCGGCAGGTGGTCCCTCTCACCGCCACCCGTTTCGACAGCAACCCCGGGCTGAGCTGAGCGGTGTCACGGCGCGAGGGTCACCAGTACTGGCCGAGCTCGATGTTGATGTTGCAGCGCTGCTCGGCGTTGAGGTAGACGGTCGAGTAGACGTAGTTGTGGTCGACCAGGGCGTGCTTCCCCGCCGCCTCCCAGGGCTGCTTCGTCGAGAACCGGGCGTCGACGTCGCGCAGGGTGGCGGCCGATCCGCCCCAGACCCGGACCATGTCCTCGCTGGAGCCGCTCTTGTTGCGGACACTCACCACGAGCCGCGACGGCTTGAAGCTGTTGTAGGTGTCCCAGTTGAACTTGTCGATGGCGTACCTGGTGCTCTTCGGCTGCCACCGGATCCAGACGTCGAACCCGACCCGCTTGCCGGCAACGGTGCAGTACTCCCGGATCGGTCCGACCAGGTTGTTGTCGGCGGCGGTGGCGGGGCCGGCGGCCAGGACCCCGCCGGCGGTCAGAATCAGGGCGAGGCCGGCGAGGACCGTCTTCCGGAGGGGGCGCGACCGTACGTGACGCAGTGACACTGTGACTCCCGGTGATCGGCTTGCGTTATCGATCTTGGAATTTATCGATGCTTGGCCGTGCCGGTGAGGGTTGAACGCCCCTCATTCGGCTCCGGCGGGTCGAGACCCACGGGTAGGGGATGGTTGCCGACGCGGGGAGGGCCGCGAGGTCACCATCTCCGCCCGGGTCGCCACCTCCCCGGCGATCCACGGCGCGCCCTTCACCATCATGGGCGGCTGACGCCGTCCAGGCCCGGGCTGCCGGTGGCGACGGTGGTACCGGTGGCCGGGGCGGTGGCATGCTGGACGGGTCGGAATCACCGAGGCGGCGGCGAGGTCGTTCGCGATCGGAGGACGAGATGAGGGGCAAGTATGTCGCGGCTCTGATCGCGGTCGGCGTGGGCGCTGCCGGTGGTGTCGGCTGGGTGCTGCTCGGCGGCGCCTCTCAGCCGGCGGATGCGCCCGGCGGCGGGGTGCGACCCGACCGGGGTGTCGAGGACAGCGCCAGTTTCTGGACCGACGAGCGGGTCCGTGACGCCACCCCGCCGGACATGGTGCGACCGCGCTGATCGGTGGCGATTGCCGGGAGCGGGGCGAACCCGTGCTCCCGGCGGTCACCGGGCCGGCCGGTGGTCAGCGCACCGACACGTCGTTGTAGACGTTGATGGCGCCATCGCCGCTCTCCGCGGCGTACAGGCTGTTGTTGATGAAGTTGCCGTTCTCGTCGCCGTCGCGGTGGCTGCTGGAGCCGATGATGTAGCCCCAGCCGCGTGACGTCTGCAGGTCTTCGACCCATGGGCCGCCGCTGGCGCCGCGGCCCATGTCGCACTGCGCCTCCATGGTGTCGTTGAAGATGCTCTCGCCCTCCACCTCGCCCTGGCAGTACCAGAGGTTCAGGCCGGTGAAGTCGGTGCGGTTGTAGCCGTCGGCCGGATATCCGAACTCGTGCACGTTGGCGAAGTCCTCACCGAACCCGAACCTGTAGCCCTGCGATCCGAGCGTGGTCTGCAGGTTGCCCCGCTGGCCGCTCGGCCAGAACGCGATGGCGGCGATGTCGAGGTCGTAGTCCTGGTCGTCCTGCCACCCGACGGTCGTGTTGGCCCACTTGTAGTACCAGCGTCCCCAGGGTTCCGCCCCGTTGTCGTTGTCCGGGATGAAGATGAAGTTCTGGTAGTAGTTGCCCGCGCCCGTGCCGCCCGGGTGGATGCAGTGCCCGGCGGTCCAGACGGTGTTGCTGTTGCCGGCGGTGATGATGCTGCCGCTGCACGCTCCCGTCCCGCCGTTCGCCGTGCTGAACAGGATCCGGCCGAAGGTTCTCGCCGGGTTGGAGCCCTGCCGGTTCCACCGCTGGGCCTGTTCCACCGCCGCCAGGCTGCTGCCGGTGTCGCCCGACCCGCCGTCGGGGGCGCTGCCCTCCCCGGACTGTGCGGACAGGACGCTCGCTCGTTGCCCGTCACGGGGGGACGATCGGACCGGCAGCGGCACCGGCTTCGCCGACCGGATGCGTTCGTCGGTCCAGAACTCGTCGATGGCCGCGATGCCGGCCGCGTCGTTGCTCACCCCGTGCCCGGAGAGGGCCGCCGGGTCGGCGGCCGGTGCGGCGGGCGAGGCTGCGGCCCCCGACGCCATGCCCGCCACCACCAGAAGTGACACTGCGGCGCCCACGAAGGTGAAGCGCCTTACCGCTTCTCTCATCCCCGTATCCCTTCCTCGCCCGGACATCCCTGTAGTCCGGGACGGGGCCAGTATCACCACGCGGGTCGCGTCCCCGTCTGCCCCGTACACCCGGAGTATCGGGCGTGATCGGCACGCCAGGTGGCCGGGGACCTGCCTGAGTAGACGCCGGTCGTCACGCTCTCGATGCAGATGCTGAAAACATCTACCGCATCGATCTATGTCGATTACTTACCGTGCGCCGCCGGCTTTGCCGACGAAGGCGGTGACGTGGGTGGTGAGCCGGCCCGCCCGTTCCTCGACGGAGAGGGACTCGGGCAGCCGCCCGCCCGGGCCGGCGTCCTTCTTGCCGCGGATGTAGAGGGAGCAGGCCAGGTCGCCGCAGATGTAGGTGCCGATCGTGTTGCCCTGCCGGCCCGCGGCGCCCGCCATCGGGGCGACCATCAGGGAGACGCCGGCGGACGGGGAGGTCAGGCACATCGCGCACATGCTGCGCCGCGCCTGCGCCGGGCCGGGGGTCGGGCAGCGCAGCACGAGGCCCCGCGCGCGGCCGTCGAGCTCGGCGACCAGGTAGGCGCGGCCGGGGGCCTGCGGGTCGCGCCAGCCCAGGTAGTCGAGGTCTGCCCAGGGGCGTTCGGCCAGGTCGCGGGGCACGGACAGGCGTTTGGCCTCGCCCTTGCTGCAGTTGACGAACGCGGCGCGGATCTCGGATTCGGTCAGCGGAACCATAACTGTTAAGGTAGATCGCCTAAGGGGTTTAGGCAAAGGGGTTTCGATGGCGCATGCGGGGCTGACCGCCGAGCGGGTCACCAGGGCGGGTGCGGAGCTGGCCGACGAGGCCGGGTTCGCGCAGGTCACCGTGTCGGCGCTGGCGCGGCACTTCGGCGTCAAGGTCGCCAGCCTCTACTCGCACATCCAGGGCTCGGACGACTTGCGTACGCGGATCGCCCTGCTCGCTCTGGAGGAGCTCGCCGACCTGGCCGCCGACGCGGTCGCCGGGCGGTCCGGCAAGGACGCGCTGACCGCCCTCGCCGACGTCTATCGCGACTACGCCCACCAGCATCCCGGCCGCTACGAGGCCTCCCGGCTGCGCCTCGACCCGCAGACCGCGGCGGCCAGTGCCGGGCGGCGGCACTCGACCATGATGTGGGCGGTGCTGCGCGGCTACGACATCGGCGACGCCGACCGCACCCACGCGGTCCGGCTGCTGGGCAGCGTCATTCATGGGTACGTGGATCTGGAGCGGGCCGGCGGCTTCGGCCACAGCCTGCCCGGCACCGCCGAGAGCTGGGCCCGCATTCTCGAGGTTCTCGACCTCACCCTGCGCACCTGGCCGTCGGCGAAGACCGGGTAGTCAGGGGTTCGTTCCGGGTTCTGCCCCGGTGTGCCGCGTCCTACGCTGAGCCTCGGCAGGCAGGGAGGCACGATGTCCATCGAAACGTGGCGATCGCCCGGCGTGGCAGCCCTCGGGCTGCGCACCCTTCACCCGGCACCGCAGGCCGCCGTCCGCCTGCTCTGCTTCCCGGACGCCGATGAGTCGGCCGGCGACTACCTGCCGGCGGCGCGCGCCCTGGCGCCGGACATCGAGGTGGTGTCCGTGCAGAACCGGCTCGCCGAGGTGGTGTGCGACGCGATCGGCTCGATCACCGGTCCGGTCGCGCTGTTCGGGCACGGCATGGGCGCGACGCTCGCCTTCGAGGTGGCGTACCGGCTCGAGGCCGCCGGCCGTACACCCGTCTGCCTGATCGTCTCGGGCAGCCGGGCGCCCTCGCGGCAGCGCCCCAGCGGTCCGCACCTGCTCGACGACAACGCGCTGCTGGCCCACCTCCGGCAGCTGGCCGGCACCGCCGCCGGCTTCCTCGACGACGACGAGACGAGGCGGCTCTTCCTGCCGGTCATCCGGTCCGGCTACCAGGCCCTCGAGACCGGCCCGCAGCTCGCCGGGGCGCGGCTGCGGTGCCCGATCACCGCCCTCGGCGGTGACCTCGACCCGCAGGCCGGCCTCGACGACGTCCGCGCGTGGGCCGATCACGCCTCCGGCGGCTTCTCGTTCCGCGCCTTCAGCGGTGGGCGCTCCTTCCTGGACGACCACCGTTCCGCCGTCCTCGATCTGATCCGGGCGACCGTGCGGCGCTGACCGCGTCTGTCACCGGCGCTGGTCGGTGGGGGCGAGCTCGCGGACCGCCCGGGCGACGGCGGAGGAGTCCTTACGCAGGATCGTGCTGTGGTTGCTGGCCACCTTGGCGCTGATCGCGAGGTTCGGGTTGGCCTCGACGAGCCGATCGAGGGTGGCGCGCCCCTGTTCCATCTCGTCGCCCTGGTTGCCGAGGCTGGCCCCGGTCGCCAGGACGAAGCGTGCCGGGCGGGTGAGGCGTTCGAGCAGCGGTCCGCCGGCGGCGGCGATCTCGTTGGCCTCGATGTTGACGTCGGCGTGCTGCTGCGCGCTCATCCGGGCGCCCATGCCGAACCGGCTGAGGACCGGCAGCAGCCACCGCAGGCGTCGGAACTCCTTGCGGATGCGTTCCCGGCCGGCTTCGCCGGTGAGGCCGATGGGGAAGGCGTCCACGGTGACGAGGCCCAGCACGCGCTCCGGGTTCCGGTCGGCCCAGTGCCAGGACACGATCGCGCCGTAGGACCATCCCACCAGCAGCGCGCGGTCCACCCCGCGGGCCGCGAGGACGGCGTCCAGGTCACGCAGGCAGGCCTCGAAGGAGTAGTCGGCGGAGCGCTTCGACCCGCCACGGGCGCGCTCGTCGTAGGTGATGTGGCGGTAGCCGTCGCCGAGCTCGGCGATGAGCCGTTTCCAGTGTTTGCGGTCGGCGTAGGCGCCGTTCAGGTACACGACGGGCGTGCCGGGGCCGCCGGTGTCGGTGACCGCTAGCGCCGTGTCGACAAAGGGGACCATGCCCGTCCAGAGCGAAGTGACCATGCAGCGAAGTGTATCGATCTTTTGAAGACGGCTCTGCCCGCGACCGCGGATGCGGTCGCGGGCACAGCCCTTGGAGAAGGTCAGCCGGCGGTGATGTTGCGCCGCCGGAAACCGGTGACGGCCAGCGCCAGCAGGACGGCCGCCGCCGCACCGAGGCCGACCAGGTTGACCGGGTCGATCGCGTCCTTCGGGTAGTTGCCGACCCAGGAGAACGGCGAGAGGGCCTTGACCGCGGCGGGCATGTCGAGGACCGCGCCGAAGAACCGCTCCACCACGACGAGCGCGCACAGCACCCAGGCGAGCGGGCTCGCCTTGGGCAGCCACGCGTAGAGCGCCGCGGTGAAGGCGATCAGCACGCTGGTGCCGATGGCGAACGCCCCGGCGCTCTTGAGCAGCACCAGCAGGCTGGTGTCGCTGCCGGAGACGAGCGTGCCCACCCAGAGCGGCAGGGCGCCGCCGAGGAAGAGCAGCACGAGCGCGCCGATCCCGGCGACCGCCAGGTGGGCGAAGAGCACCCTGGTGCGCGACACCGCACGCGACAGGCCGAACCCGAGGCGGCCCTCGTCCTCCTCGGGCTTGATCCGCAGCACGGACGCGGTCGTGAAGACGATCACGGCGAGCGCGTTGTGCAGCATCATGATGGCCAGGAACGCCGCGATCGGGTCGTTGCCGAAGATCTCCGCGGTGAGCGAGTTCTGACCGGCGATGTCCTTGATGGCGGAGCCGGAGTCGGCACCGAGGAAGAGCCCGGCCGGGCCGAACATCGCCAGGCAGCCCACCAGCCACCAGAGCAGCGTGCCGCGCTGCTGGCGCAGGACGAGGGCGAACGGGCCGGACAGCGACGGCGCGGCGTCGGACCGGCCGATCCGGCCCTGCAGGAGGGCGCCGCCATGGTCGCGCCGGGAGGCCAGGACGGCTCCGGCGGCCAGCGCCACCAGGACCGCCACCACGCTCACGGCCAGGGGCCAGACGCGCACGTCGACGTACGCCCGGGTCTGCTGGGTCCAGGCGATGGGGGACAACCACGACACCCAGCTGCCGTGCCGCTCCTGGATGTCGCCGATGCCGCGGATCAGGACCGAGGCGGCGAGCGCCGCGAAGGCGAGACCGGAGGCCGCGCGGCTGTGCACGGTCAGCTGGCTGGTGATCGTCGTGATGCCGGCGAAGACCAGGGCGGTCAGCGCCACGCCGGCCATGAGCACGACCGTGTCCGGCGCGGCGAGCTGCCCGGGGCCGATCAGCAGCAGGCTGCCGAACACGACGAAGGCCGCGTCGGCGATCACCACGACCAGGAACGCCGCCACGCCCTCCGCGTGCCGCCCGACGGGCAGGGCGCGGACGAGCTCGCTGCGGCCGCTCGCCTCCTCGGCGCGGGTGTTGCGCGCGATCAGCAGGATGTTCATCGTGGCGAGCAGCGCTATGAGCCACAGCGCCATCTCGTTGGTGAACATCGCGCCGATGGTGTAGTTCTCCAGCCCGTACCCCGGTCCGGCCAGCAGCGTGCCGCCGGCGTTCTCCATCGTCGCGGCCCGGTTCTGCCGGTCCGCGGCGGTGACGTAGACGGCGCTGATCGCGGTGACGTAGTAGCCGCAGAACAGGACGAGGGATCCGGTCCAGAGCGTCAGCCGGACCCAGTTGCGGCGGAGCATGAAGCGCAGGAGATAACCGGTGCCCGTCAGGGCGTTGCCGGAGGCCGGGGCCTCCGGCGGTGCGATCCGCGGGGCCGGAGCCCGCTCGATGGTGGGCGCGCTCATCGGGACACCGCCTCGAGGTCGCGGCCGGCGGCCGGCTCGGTGCCGTAGTGCCGCATGAACAGTTCCTCCAGCGACGGCGGGGTTGCCGTCAGGCCGCGCACGTCGAGCCGGGTCAGCGCGGACAGCACGGAGCCCATCCGGGCGTTGTCGACGGAGAGGTCCACCCGGGTGGCGCCGCCGCTGGCGGTGGTGGTGACGTCGTGGACCCCGAAGAGCCCGGTGATGGCGGCCGGGTCCTGGGCGACCAGGACGCTGACGGTGGTGCGGGTCAGGTGGCGCAGCTCGGCGAGGGTGCCGGACTCGACCGTACGGCCGCTCCGGATGATGGTGACGGTGTCGCAGAGCTTCTCGACCTCGCTCAGGATGTGCGAGGAGAGCAGCACCGACTTGCCGGCGTTCTTGACCCGCTGGACGTTCTCGGTGAAGACCGCCTCCATCAGCGGGTCGAGCCCGGAGGTCGGCTCGTCGAAGATGTAGAGCTCGGGGTCGACCAGGAAGGCCGCCACGAGCGCCACCTTCTGCCGGTTGCCCTTGGAGTAGGTGCGCGCCTTCTTGGTCGGGTCCAGCTCGAAGTGTTCGAGCAGGACGGCCTTGCGCCGCTTGAGCTCGGCGCGGTTGCCCGACGTGGTCTGCAGCCGGGTCAGGTAGTCGATGGCCTCGCCGCCGGTGAGGTTGGGCCAGAGGCTCACGTCACCGGGGACGTAGGTGAGCCGGCGGTGCAGGGCCACGGCGTCGTGCCACGCGTCGCCGCCGAACAGCCGGGCGGTGCCGGAGTCGGGGCGCTGCAGCCCGAGCAGCACCCGGATCGTGGTCGACTTCCCGGCGCCGTTGGGGCCGAGGAAGCCGGCGACCTCACCGGGACGGACGGTCAGCTGAAGGCCGTCGAGGGCCTTGACGGAGCCAAAGGACTTGCGCAGGTCGATGATCTCGACGGGGTTCTGAGACATGGTCACATCCAGGTGAAGAGGGGGTGCCGTCTCGGCGGGGGACGCCGAGACGGCGGCGGGGGGCGGGACTCGTGCGGGACCGGGCGCTGGGGGTCAGGCCCGCTTGTTGAAGGTGGAGACGGACCAGAGGTAGCCGACGAGGGCCAGACCGAGGCACCAGGCGATGGCGGCGATCAGGCTGCCGGTGGACAGGCCGCCCATCAGCAGCCCGCGCAGCGTCTCGATGATCGGCGTGAACGGCTGGTACTCGGCGAACTGCCGCAGGCCGGCACCCATGGACTCGGCGGGCACGAAGGCCGTGCTCAGGAACGGCAGCATGATCAGCGGCACAGCGGCGGCACCCGCCGTCTCCACCGACTTCGCGGCCAGGCCCAGCGCGACGGTGAGCCAGCCGGCCGCGAAGGTGAGCAGCACGACGACACCGGCCGCGGCGAGCCAGTCGACGGCACTCGCGGTGGGCCGGAACCCCAGCGCGTAGGCCACCCCGATGATGGCGGCGCAGGCCACCAGGCAGCGCAGCATGGTCACGACCACGTGCCCGGTCAGCACGGCGCCGCGGGAGACGTCCATGACCTTGAGCCGGTTGATGATGCCCTTGGTCATGTCGGAGTTCACGCCGGTCGCGGTGGCGCTCAGCCCGTAGCTGATGGCCATCACGAGCAGGCCCGGCGTGGCGTAGTCGATGTAGCTCGAGCCGACGCTGAACGCGCCGCCGAACACCTTGACGAACATCAGCATGATCACGATCGGGAAGAGGACTGCGTTGAAGACCGTGGTGGGGTTGCGCAGGGTGTGCTTGAGGTTGCGACGCAGCATGACCGCCGAGTCGCCGAAGGACAGTGCGACAGCGCTCATCAGACGGTCGCCTCCTCACGTGAGTGGTTGGTGCTGGTGTCGGTCAGGGCCAGGAAGACGTCGTCGAGGTCGGGCGTACGGACGGTGAACTCCTGCAGGTTGATCATGTGCTCGTCCAGCCGGTTGAGCAGGTTGAGCACCGACCGCGGCTGGCCGTCGTGCGGCACCCGCAGGGTCAGCTCGTCGTCGTTGCGGACGGAGCCGGCCAGGATCTGGGCCGCGGAGCCCAGGTCGTGCAGGTCGGCGAACCGCAGCAGCAGGTGGGCGCCGGGCACCTGGCGCTTGAGCTCCTCGGGGGTGCCCTGGGCGACCAGCCGGCCCTGGTAGAGCACCGCGATCTGGTCGGCGAGCTGGTCGGCCTCCTCGAGGTACTGGGTGGTCAGGAAGATCGTGGTGCCCTCGGCGACCAGCTCGCGGACGATGCCCCACATGGTGCGCCGGCTGCGCGGGTCGAGACCCGTCGTCGGCTCGTCGAGGAAGATGATCTCCGGGCTGCCGACCAGCGTCATCGCCAGGTCGAGCTTGCGGCGCATGCCGCCGGAGTAGGTCGCCGACAGCTTGTCCGCCGACTCCACCAGGTCGAAGCGCTCCAGCAGCCGGGTGACCACCTTGTCACCGTCGCGCAGGTGCTTGAGGTCGGCCGCCAGCTGCAGGTTCTCCCGGCCGGAGAGCAGCTCGTCGACCGCGGCGTACTGGCCGGTCACGCCGATGGCCGAGCGCACCCGCTTGGTCGCGGTCGCGATGTCGTGCCCGGCGATCTGCACCGTCCCGCCGTCGGCCCGCATCAGCGTGGTCAGGATGTTCACGGTCGTGGTCTTGCCCGCCCCGTTCGGGCCGAGCAGCGAGAAGATGGAGCCGGCGGGGACCTCGAAGTCGATGCCGTCCAGTACCACCTTGTCGCCGTACGTCTTGCGCAGTCCCGAGACTGAAATCGCTGAACTTCTCATTTCTCCACCATTCTTGTCGGACTCAAGGCGCAGTCGACCTGCTTTGCGATACGGATTCATTGGTCCTCGACGGGGCGCGGTCACAAGTCCTCCGTCTCGCCTACGGGACGGGGGCGGAAATCGGCTGTGACGTCCGGACGATGCGCCCAGCAACGGCGTGTGCGTGTACCCCTCGATCGGGCACTCGGCCTCCCTTCTCATGGTGGTCTGCGGTCGCTGCGCCTGCTGTGAAGTGAGCGTATCCGCCTCCGGTGGCGCGTGGAGGCGACGAACCCCCGTTTAGGGGTAGGGGGGTCCGGTTAGGGGGAGTCCCGGCGCGGAAAAGCGATCTTGGAAAGGCGCGGGAAATCGGGAATGGGCTGGGGTGAGTGCCCCCTGGTGAGGGGTCTTGTCGACCTTGACATGCGTCTGCGGTCGGGACCTACGATTGCCACCAGATTCATTCGGCGGCCGTCGATGTCGAGCGGTATCCCGCTCCGCCGGCCACACCGTACTCGAATCTCGAGCAATTCCTGACTACCGAAGGATGGTGGCACGTGAGCACGAACCCTTTCGATGACGAGGCCGGCCGCTTCTACGTCGTGGTCAACGACGAGGAGCAGCACTCCCTGTGGCCCGCCTTCGCCGAGGTGCCCGCCGGCTGGCGGGTCGTGTTCGGCGAGGACACCCGGGCCAAGTGCCTCGAGTACGTCGAGCAGAACTGGTCCGACCTGCGCCCGCGCAGCCTCCGTGAAGCCATGGCGACGGACTGACAACCGCCGTATCCCACGAAGGAGCGAAACCTATGTTCGTGCCTCGCATGTACCGGGAACCCGATGCGCAGTGGATTCTGGAATTGGTCCGGCGGAACCCACTGGCACTGCTGATGACCAATGGCACTGACACGGACGGCCCCTTCGGCACCCACGCGCCGGTCATTCCGGACCCGCAGCTGTCCGCCCCGGGTCTGACGGATCTGACCGGGGCTACGCTGCTCGGCCACATGAACCGCGCGAATCCGCAATGGAAGGCATTGCGTCCGGGGACGCCCGCGGTGCTCAGCTTCGCCGGCCCGCACGGCTACGTCTCACCGACGCTCTACCCGCAGGGTCCCGCGGCACCGACGTGGAACTACACCGCGGCGCAGCTCCGCGGCGTGATCGAGCCGATCGACTCCGCCGAGGAATCGCTGTCGGTGGTGCGGGCCACCGCGGGAACTTTGGAGGCCGACTTCGGGAGCGGCTGGGACATGGCCGATTCGCAGGGCCATTTCCGCCGCATTCTTCCGGGGGTGGGCGCGTTCCGATTCACGGTCACCCGCGCCACGGCGATCTTCAAGCTCAGTCAGGAACAGAACGGCGAGACCCAGGACCGGGTGTGCCGCCATTTCCAGCAATCGGCCGGCAGGCAGCGGGAAGTGGCGGACTACATGAACCGGGTGACCGAAGTCCGATGAGACGCCGGCCGGCGGGAGCCCGATCGGCCGGCTCCGCGCGGGCCAGCGAACATAAATGGGGGGATCATCCTTGAAAACCGTCGACGAACACCGGACC
>CAKUMG010000054.1 GCA_934667465.1 uncultured Actinoplanes sp.
GGGTCAGGCTGTTGCCCAGCAGGCGGCGGATCTCCTGCAGCGCGGCGTCGTCGGCGGGGTTCATGCCGTCGGCGGCCGGGACCGGGCGGCCGGCGGCGGCGGGCGCGGCGGGTGCGGCGGGTGGGGCCACTCCCCACGGGCCCGGCATCGCGATCACCGGGTCGCCGGGCCAGGGCTGGCCGGTGGGCTTGGGGCCGCCGATCGAGGGGATGCTCTCGATCGGGCCCAGGGCCGAGGACGGGGTCCAGCCGGCGGTCGAGGGGTGCGGCGTGGTGATTGCGGGATGCGGTTGTACGGCGGGAGCGGGCGCGCCGGGCGGCCTGAGGGCGGGCGCGGCTGCGGGCGGCGTGCCTGACCCCGTTGCTGGTCCCGTTCCTGGGAGCGTGGTTCCTGGGTACGCCGACGTCGGTGGGAGGGGGGTTCCGGTGGTGGCGTGGATCGGGTTGCCGGGGTGGCCTGGGATCGCTGCTCCGGGGGTTCCGCTGCCGGGAAGCGCTGTTCCCGGGAGCGCGCTGCCGGGCACCGCGGTTCCTGGGAGGGCTGTTCCGGGGAGCGCGGTTCCTGGGAGGGCCGTTCCGGGGAGCGCGGTTCCTGGGAGGGCCGTTCCGGGGAGCGCGGTTCCTGGGAGGGCCGTTCCGGGTAGCCCGGTTCCGGGGTACGGGATGGCGGGGAACGGCTGGCGGCCGGCGCCGCCGGGCAGCATGGTCCGCGCGGGGACTGCGGGTGTGCCGGGCTGCTGCGGGTATGCCGGGACCGGCAGCGCTCCGGGGCGGCCCACGACCGGCGGTTGCCCGGGCGTCAGCTGACCGGACGCCTGCTGACCCGGCGTCGGCGGGCCGGCCGCCTGCTGACCCGGTGCGGCGCCTGTCCGGCCCGGGCCGGACATCTGACCCGGCGCGGCTCCACCCGGCAGCGACCCACCCGGCCCCGATCCTGCCTGCGCAGTTCCCGCCGCCGATCCTCCCTGCGCAGTTCCCGCCGCCGATCCTCCCTGCGCGGTGCCCGCCGGCGTGGTGCCGCCCGGCGCAGTTCCGCCCGGTCCGGTGCCGCCCGGCTGCGGCAGGCCGGGCACGGGGACCGTGCCCCGCGGCCCGGTCCGGTCGAAGAACCCGCCGCCCTGCCCCGCCCCGGCCGACCCCGGTGCGTCAGCGGTGGGCAGCAGGTGCTGCGGAATGGCCGTCCGGAACGCGTCGTCACGGCCCCGCCCCTGGCTGCCCAGGTTCTCCGGCAGCAGATCCAGCAGATGCCCTGGATCGAAGTCCGCCGGCACCGCCCGCGCGAAGTACTCGGCGGCCCGGCTCGACACCCCTGCCGCCGCCCCCGTCGGCGCCGGCCCGTCCACGATCGGCACGCTGCCCGGCGACGCCCCCGCCCCGGACGACGGCCCAGCCCCGGACGACGCTCCCCCGGTCCCGGCTCCCGCCCCTGATCCCCCCGTCGTCGCGGGACCGGACGGCGACCCCGTCGACGTCGAACCCGGCGAGACCGTCCGCGACCCACCCCCACCCGGCATCCCGAACGCCGCCCGCGGCCCCGCCCCAGCCCGGCCGCTCGCAGCTCCAGCACCACCGCCCGCAGCCCCGGGCCCACCGCCCGCGGCTCCGGCGCGGCCGCCTGAAGCTTCGGCGCCCGGGGTGACGCTCTCGTGCTCCTCGCGCGGCAGCCGGGTCACGGAGACGTCCCGGTACGGATGCGCGGCAGGCAACGCGGGCGGCTCGGCAGCGGGCAACTCCCGGTGCCCGGGCCACTCCGGGTGAATCGTCAGCTCGGGATGGATCGGCTCGTGCCCCGCCACAGCTTGCTCCGGCCGCAGCACCTGCCCGCCCAGCGCGGCCGCGGCATCGGCGGCCCCGGCGGCATGCGCCTCGGGCGCGGCCAGCCGCAGCCGCATGGCGCGCAACAGGGCGAGCATGTGCGGGTCGGATCCGGACGACACGGCGCACCTCCCCCCCCGGGCAAAACCCCACCAATACGACAACGGTACTGCCGCATCGCCGCCCCCGTGGCCCCTCGCCAAGGACCGGCCCCGAAGAGCGGCTGCCGACCGCGGGACGGGGCCGGCGGTACCTTCGATGCTCACGCCATCCGGTCTCGCCCGGGGACCCCGCGAAGGGAGCGGCATCATGAGCGCGCGCGAAGTGACCATCTGCAGCAGTTCCCAGTACTACGACGTGGTGCGGACCGTCATCGGCCGGCTCGCCGAACGCGGGATCACCGTCAACGCCCCGCGGTTCGACTTCGACGAGCAACTCGTCGAGGTGACACCCGAGCAGAAGCGGGAGCTCACCCTCGAGTTCCTCGACAAGATCCGGCGCTCGGCAGCGATCTACATCGTCGCCACCGACGGCTACACGGGCCGCAGCGTCTGCATCGAGACGGGTTTCGCGGCCGCGCTGGGTCTGCCCGTCTACATCTCGGAGCCACCGGCCGAAGCGGCCATCGCCGCGCTGGTCACCGACGTTGTCAGCACCGCGGACGCACCGGACTTCCTGGCCAAGGCGCTGACGGACAGCAGATGAGTAGCTGCGCGCCGTCGCCGGAGAGCCGCCTTCGTGCAGGCTGGGCGACGCCCTGCCGTCATGGCATCGACCTGCCGGGACGCGCAGCCGGCGTGCGTCAGTCGGACTGCTCGCGGTGCTGGAGTTCCTGGTCCCTGAGGTTCGCGAGGTCCTCGCGGACATCCTGCCAGCGCTGACGTTCCTGAGTCCGGGCGACGCGCTCGTCCAGCAGGCGGCCCCGTTCCCGGTCGAGCAGTTCCTGGTCGTCGGCGAGCCTGTCCCGCTCGTCAGCATCGCGGTCGCGCTCGTCAGCATCGCGGTCGCGCTCGTCGGCGGTGCGGTCGCGCTCGTCGGCGGTGCGATCACGGGCGTCGGCGGGCTGGGCGTCGTGGGTGGAGGGCTGGGCACGGTCGGTGGCAGCGTCCGGTGTGCCGGGGTCGGCCGGTGAGGGGGCCGGTGCAGGAGGGTCGGTGACGGACGGTGTGGACGGCGGGGGGAACGGGACGAGGTCGGCGTCGGCGGTGAGGCGGCGGCCGAGGAGACGCTCCGCGGTGCCGGTGGTGTGGAGCAGCCAGACGACGTGGGCGGGCGCGTTGCGTACGGTCAGAGTCACGCCGCGATCGGCGGCGGTCCGGTGCGCCTGCAGCAGCATCCGCAGGCCGGCGAGGTCGCAGAAGCTGACCTGGGCCAGGTCGACGCCGATGTGGCGGGCGCCGTCGGCGGTGGCGTCGACCATGTCGGCCAGGGCGGGGCCGGTGAGCAGGTCGAACTCGCCGGTGAGGGTCACCCGGTAGCCGTCGGGGACGGGCCGGACGTCGGTGTGCAGCCGGGGGACGCCGTTGTCGCCGCGTGCGGTCATCGTGCCGGGCTCCCCTCCAGCGCGAGGGTGGCCCAGACGACCTTGCCTTCCGGGCAGGGCAGGGAACCCCAGGAGGTGGCCGCCGCGGCGACGACCCGCAGCCCGTAGCCGGGTCCGAGCGTGGGCATCCCCGGCGGGCCCGCCTCGATCAGCCGGGGCGGGCGCGGGTGGCGGTCCTGCACGGCCAGGTGCAGGACCGGCCCGCGGACCGACACCTGCACCTCGAAGTCGCTGCCGGAGTGCTCGACGGCGTTGGTGGCCAGCTCGGAGATGATCAGCCGGGCGTGGTGGATCAGGTGCGGCAGGCGGTAGTTCAGGCAGGCCTCGGCGGCCAGCGTCCGGGCCGCGAACACCGCGCCGAGCTCGGGCGGCAGCCTGAGGCGGTAGAACCGGTGGTTCCATCCCGTGAACGGGCCGAGCAGATAGCGGGCGTCGGCGACGGTGTCGGCGAGCGCCACCGGATAGACCGCCGTGGCCGCAGTCAGGCGGCTGCGCACCGGCGGTGGTGCCGCGCACACGATCACTCTCGTCGGTGTGCTGCTCTCCAGGGCGAACCGGGAGGCGACCTGCCAGGTGGGTGCCGAGTCGCCGGCACCGTCGTCGAGCCCGCTGAGGTCGGCCAGCACCGCGCGGGGTGTCTCGGCCACGCATCCGCGCAGCGCCCGCGCCGTCTGGGTGCGCGCCTCGCCGTCCCAGCGCCCCCGCACCGTCAGGTGGGTCAGCGCCTCCTCCGGGTCGTGGGTGCAGCTGACCCGCGCGGTCTGCTCCACCAGGTACATGTTCACCACCGGCCCCGTCCTCTCCGGATCCGATCGGGACACGCACCGGGAAAAGCACGCCTCCCGACCGTACTCACCTCCGGGGCCTTCCGGCTGTCGCGCAATCGGGGTAAGCAGCAGGCGGGAACCGGACAGTGACAGGACCGGGAGGGCAACCCCCGGCGCCAGGGATGACCTGGCGAAACACCCACTCGCGGGACCTCGCCCCGGCGGCCGCGGCCCCGCCGCCCGCGCGGCACCCCACACGGCCCGAAAGGGCCACCGCGGAGGCGGGTCAGGCCAGGGCGGCGGCCATCCGGGTGAGCGCCTCGTCGAGGATCTCCGGGCTGGTGGCGAAGTTGAGGCGCACGTGGCCCGCGCCCTGGGTGCCGAAGTGCAGGCCCGGCTCGAGGGCGACGCGCCCGCGCTCGAGGAACGTCTTGGCCGGGTCGTCGCCCAGGCCGAGGGCGCGGCAGTCGAGCCAGGCGAGGTAGGTGGCGTCGGGGCGGTGCCAGGTGACGCCGGGCAGGCGGGTGCGCAGGAGCTCGCCGAGCTGGGCGCGGCGGTCGGCGAGGAAGGCGTGCAGCCCGGCCAGCCACTCGTCGCCGGAGGTGAACGCGGCCTCGGAGGCGAGCACGCCGAAGTGGCCGGTGCGCCAGCGCACGTCGGGCGGGAAGCTGGCCACCAGCGGGCGGTTGCCCTCGACCACGGCGGCGCACTTGAGGCCGGCGAGGTTGAAGGCCTTGCTCGCCGAGACCAGGCTCACGGCGACGTCGGCGGCGCCCGGCAGGCTCAGCAGCGGCGTGTGGGTGGCGCCCGGCAGCACGAGCGGGGCGTGGATCTCGTCGCTGATCAGCGTCACGCCGTAGCGGGCGGCGAGGGTGACCAGCGCGGTCAGCTCCTCGGGGGTGTGCACGCGGCCGACCGGGTTGTGCGGGTTGCACAGCACGTAGGCCGCCGCGCCCGCCGCGAACGCGGTCTCCAGCCCGGACAGGTCGAGCCGGTAGCCGTCGGTCAGCGGCACCTCGCGCAGCCCGACGCCGGCCTCGGGCGCCCACTGGAAGAACGGCGGGTAGACGGGCGGGCTGATCAGCACGGTGTCGCCGGGGCCGGCCAGCACGCGCAGCAACTCCACCACGCCCACGCCGACGTCGGCGACCGCGTGGACCCGGGCGGGGTCGACCTGCCAGCCCCAGTGCCGCGCGGCGAACCCGGCGAGCGCCCCGCCGAAGCCGTCGCCCGAGGCGTAGCCGGTGTCGGAGAGGTCGACGGCGGCCCGCAGCGCGCCGGCGACCACGGGCGCGAGCGGCACGTCCATCTCGGCCACGAACAGCGGCAGCACGTCGCCGGGATAGGTGCGCCACTTCTCGCTGCGACGCCTGCGCAGCACCTCGATCGGCTCGACCCGCATCAGGCCACCCTAGGCCGCGCGATGCGGTAGACCACGCTGCGGCGCAGCGGGCCCGGCGGCATGTCGGGGTCGTCGAAGTCGCAGGACGGGTCGTGCGTCATGCCGAGGCGGTGCATGACGGCGCGCGAGCGTAGATTGGCGGCGGCGGTGATCGCGAGGATCTCGCCGAGCCCGAGGCCCCGCTCGGCGAAGCCGAAGTCGAGCAGCACGTGTGCGGCCTCGGTGGCGTAGCCGTGGCCCCAGGCGGGCTTGGCGAGCCGCCAGCCGATCTCGACGCCGGGCACCGGGCTGGTCTCGTCGGTCGGGTCGAGCCCGGCGAAGCCGATGAACTCGCCGGTCGCCACGACCTCGAGGGCCCACCAGCCCCAGCCGCGGGCCTCCAGCTCGGAGCGGAACAACTCCATCGACTGCGAGCTCTGCTCGAAGTTGAGCGGTGCCGGGAAGAACTCGCGCACCGAGGGGTCCGCGTTCAGCGCCGCCCAGGGCAGCAGGTCGTCGTCGCGCCAGGGGCGCAGCACCAGTCGTTCGGTCCGCAGCTGGGTGATCGTCACCACGTCCTCCCCGTGAAAAGCCCCGCGTCCCGGAAAGGGCCGCGGCGTCCCGTTGCGGGGCAACAGTACCGGCTCACGGGGGTGACAAAACGGGCACAACGACCGGTCGGCCCGGTGCTCGGGCGCTGTCGCCCGGGCGGGCACAATGCCCTGGTGCCGTACGCAGAGATCACCAGCGAAGACGACGAGCGGATCGCCGACTACCGGGCCCTCACCGACGTCGAACTGCGTACCAGGTGGGAACCGCCGAACGGGCTGTTCATCGCCGAGGGCGAGCTCGTCATCCAGCGCGCGCTGCGCGGCGGCTACCGGCTGCGCTCGGTGCTCGTCGACGAGAAGCGTGTGGGCCAGCTCACCGGCCTGCCGGAGGACGCCGTCGTCTACGGCGGCACCCAGCCGGTCCTGGAGTCGATCACCGGTTTTCACGTGCACCGCGGTGTGCTGGCCTCGTTCCACAGGCGAGCGCTGCCGGAGCTGCCCGAGCTGCTCGCGGGCGCCCGCCGCCTGGCGGTCCTGGAGGGGCTGAACACCCACACGAACCTGGGCGCGCTGTTCCGCAGCGCCGCCGCCCTGGGCATCGACGCGGTGGTGCTCTCGCCGGACTGTGCCGACCCGCTCTACCGCCGCTCGGTGCGGGTCAGCATGGGCGAGGTCTTCGCGATCCCCTACGTCAAGACCGGCGACTGGCGTGCGGCACTGTCGACCGTACGGGAGGCGGGGTTCACGCTCCTGGCGATGACGCCGGGTCCGGACACCGTACCGCTGGCGCAGTTGACCCCCGCCCAGCGTGCACGGCCCGCCCTGCTGCTCGGCGCGGAGGGCCCCGGCCTGACCCGGCAGGCGCTGCAGGCCAGCGACGTGCGGGTGGCGATCCCGATGCACCACGGCGTCGACTCGCTCAACGTCGCGACGGCCGCGGCTATCGCGTTCTACGAGCTGAGCCGATGAGCCGCCACGGCGCGATCGCCGGCCCGCTCGTGGCCCTGGCCGGCCTGGTCCTGCTCGCCGGCATCACGGCGATCGCGGGCGCCTCGTTCGTGATCGGCGCGGACCGCTGCGCGCCGGGCGACGCCCGCTTCCTCTGCTCGTCGGCGGGCCAGGTGCTGTCCACCTGGGTGCCCCTCGGCGGTGCCGGGCTCGGCGTGCTGTCCGGCGTCGCGGGGATGATCGCAGGCCGGCCTGTACGCGCTCCCGCGCTCATCGCCGGCTACGCCCTCACCCTCGCCGGCCTGATCGGCGGCTGGGCAATCACGTCGTAAACTGAGCCGGGGCCTGGCACCGGGCGCAGGCGACCCCGTGGGTGAATGCGCTGTCCATGCGCCGGCGACCGCGCTTCCGCATGCCGGGTGTTCGGCGGGACCGGCCTCGCGGCGCACCGCCTCGGATCATGCGGCGTCGGACAACTCGACCGCGCCGTTGGCCACGGACAAGTGGAACGTCAGCCCCGTCATGGCAGTGATCCTGGCCAGTTCTCTCAGGGTGGGCGTCCTCTCCCCACTCTCCAGCCGGGCGACGTTGGGCTGATGGACCCCGAGCAGGTCTGCCAGCTGCCGCTGGGTCAGGTCGCGCTCGACTCGGTAGCGCACCAGCGTCGTAGCCACCTGCCGGGCGAAGGCGCTCTCGTCCCACCGCCGGCGGAAAGCCGGATCCTGCCGCTCCGCAGCGATGACGGCGTCCAGCGGCACCATGTCTGACAGGTTCATCAGCGCCCCTCCTTCTCGATCTTGTTGAGCCGATCCTCTGCCGCACGAACGGCCCTGATGAAGTCACGAGGCCTGACAGCCGCCTCGGGACCCACCGCCCCGACCACGAAGATCACTTCCCCCACCTGACGATAGAAGGCTCGCCACGGGCTGCGCCCGGCCCGGGGCCGCAACTCACGCAGCCGATCCGCGTCCTTGATTGCGCTCGAATGGGGAAACGGCAGAGCCGGCCCCAAAACCTCAGCTTCTTCATGGCGTTGACGACTGCGACCCGCTCGGATGTAGGTAAGGCCGCTAACTCTGCGAGAGCTTCAGGGTGTACCGCCACGGTCCACACGCCGAGACGATACCAAAAATTGCATACCAGCCAGCGTGCGAAAAGGTCGGGTTGGCGACACGTTCGCCGGCCGATCCTGGAGGTGACACTTTTCGGATACCGTCATCACGGCTGACAGACCGGCCTCGCTCGGTCGACGCGGTAGGTCAGGTGCGTCGCGTGGGCCGACGGCCGTACGTGGATCTGGCGCAGGCCTCGTGGCACCGCGCCGGCGCCGAACAGCGGGGTTCCCGAGCCCAGGATCAGCGGCGCGAGGTGCAGCCGCAGCTCGTCGACGACGCCCGCGTCGAGCGCCCCGCGGATCAGCTGCCCGCCGCCCATGATCACGACGTCGCGCTCCCCGGCGAGCTCGCGCGCCTTGGTGACCGCGCTGCGCACCCCGTCGACCACGAAGCTGAACCGCTCCCCCAGCCGCACGGCCGCGGGCGGGTTGCGCGTCACCACGAGCACCGGCGGCGCCGCGGCGAGCCCGGCGCCGTACCCCATCTCCTCGCTCCATCCGAGCGGCCCGTCCACGACGTCGAACAGCCGCCGCCCCATGAGCACGACGCCGGTGGCCTCGGTCGCGCTCGCGAGCACGTCGCGGTCGGTCGCGTCGCCGTCGAGCGCCCAGGTGTGCAGCCCGTCGGCGCCCTCGCCGAGCCCGTGTTCGGGATCGGCGCCGGGACCGGTCACGAACCCGTCGAGCGACATCGAGATGTCGGCCACCACCTTGCTCATCGCGAGCCCTCCTTCGCCCGTTCCCGGTCGGCCCGCAGGGTCGGCGCGGCGTCGAAGCCGTCGATCACGCTGCCGATCGTGACGTGCAGGTCGTCGAGCAGTGCGACCACCGTACGCAGCAGCTCGTCGGGGTGGTGGCGCATCATCTCGTCGACGCGGGTGACCAGAGGCGCGAAGAACTCGACCGCCTGGGCCCTGACCTCGGGCACGATCCGCAGCGTGACGACCCGGCGGTCGCGGTGTTCCCGGGAGCGGACCACCAGGCCGGCGGTCTCGAGGCGGTTGAGCACCGTCGCCGTGGCCCCGGTGCCCATGCCGAGGCGCCGGGCGAGCGTCGAGGGCGAGATCGGCGTACCCCGCTCCTGCTCGTAGAGCACCGCACCGAACGCCTCGGCGTCACCCGCGTTGACACCCAACCACCGGGCCAGCCGATGCGTGACGTCGGCGTTGTCGGCGGCGTAGACCCGCAGCGCGTCGACCACCTGGTCGGCGACGGGCATCCGGGCTCGGGCGTCGGCCGGCTGATCCATGCGTCCCTCTCCTTGTCGATGACGCCGATCAGATTACCGCCGCCCCGCGTTGTCATTAGCTCCATATCAGAGATACTCTCATCGAGACCTATTCGGCAGGTGGAGGAGCACGACATGAGAGTTCTGGTGACCGGGGCCAGCATCGCCGGACCCGCGCTGGCGTGGGGCCTGCACCGGGCGGGGTTCGACGTGACGCTGCTCGAACGCTCCGCGGAGCAGCGCACGACCGGCCAGAACATCGACGTCCGCGGCGTGGGGCGCCAGGTGCTGCGCCGCATGGGCGTCGAGGAGCGGGTGCTCGGCAACCTCACCGGCGAGGAGGGCACCCGCTATGTCGGCGCGGACGGCCGTGCGTACGCGGTGATCCCCCGCGAAGAGGGCCGCGACGGCCCGACGGCGGAGGTGGAGATCCTGCGCGGCGAGCTCGCCGGGATCCTGGTCGACCTGGTCGCCGACGAGGTCACGATGCGCTACGGCGACTTCGTCACGGGGGTCCGCCAGGACGCGGACGGCGTCGACGTGGAGCTGGACAGCGGCGCCCGGGAACGCTACGACCTGCTGCTGGTCGCCGAGGGCCGCAGCTCCCGGACCCGGCGGCTGGTGTTCGCCGGCGAGACCGCATACCGCGACTTCGGGGTGAGCATCACGTACGGCACCCTCGAGCGCGCCGCCGGCGACACGGACTGGTGGGAGTGGTACACCGCCGCCGGCGGCCGGGTCGCGTCGATCCGCCCCGACAACGTCGGCACGATGCGCGCCAGCATGTCGTTCCGGTCCGAGCCGATGGGCTACGAGGACCTGCCCGTCGAGTCGCAGCTGGCCATCCTGCGCGAACGGTTCCGTGGGGCCGGGTGGCAGACCGGGCGCATCGTCGAGGGCTTCGCCGCCCGGCCGGACGAGTTCTACACCCAGCGCATGGAACAGGTGGTGGTCTCCACGTGGAGCAAGGGCCGGGTGGTCCTGCTCGGCGACGCCGCCTGGGGCTCGGGCCCGACCGGCATGGGCACCACGCTCTCGCTGGTCGCCGCGCACATCCTGGCCGGCGAGCTGGCCGCCGCCCCCGGCGATCATGCCCGGGCGTTCGCGCGGTACGAGTCGATCCTGCGCCGCTACGCCGACAGCGCCCAGGGGCTGCCGCCCGGAGGCGCCAAGCTGCTGCACCCGGTCACGCCCCGCGGGGTCAGGCTGATGCACGCCGCCCACCGCATCGCCGCGGCCCGGCCCGTCCGCGGCCTGGCGGAGAAGGCGTTCCTCACCAGCGCGCGGCACGTGCCGGTGCTCGCCGAGTACCCGGCGCTGCGGCCCTGACCTAGGCTGGCGTCATGGCACGTCGCGGTCCTCGATGGCTGGTGGTCGACGCAGAGCGCTTCGCGTGGTCGGTCGGGCACCGCCCCGAAGACGGCGGCGAGACGCTCCGGCTGCGCCGCGAGGGCTCCCGCGGTCAGCTACTCGTAGTCTTCTCCTCCGGCGGCGGCCACCTGGCCGCGGACGGCCACCCGATGCACGCGGGCCTGATCCAGCACGCCGACGGCCGGCAACTCAACCTCAACCAGCCGGGCGTGGCCCGCGCCGTCCTCGACGAGGCGCTCGCCCTCGGCTGGCAACCCGGCGCCCCGGGCCCGGCCCGGCTCGACGGCTGGTCCCTTTTCGACGCCGTCGCGCAACGACGCGCCGAGGCAGCATCCCCCGGCGACGACGGCGCCTGACGCTGGCCGAAACTACCGGGAAGACGGCCGGGCGGGTCAGGCGGGTGGGATGAGGCGGCTGCCGGTCCAGGCGAGGCCCATGCCCGCGGCGAGCAGCAGGAGCGCGCCGACGGTGGGGAGGGGCTTGACGGCGAAGGAGCCCGCGCCGACGGAGACCGCGGCCAGCATGAGGAGGATGCCGTCGGCCGGGTTGACCAGCTGGGAGCGGAAGACCGCCCAGCCCAGCAGGAGCCAGCCGGTGCCGAGGATGCCCGCGGCGGCCAGGGAGGCGTGGTGGACGTGGGCGGCGGGGATGCCCGCGCCGGTGAGGTCGGCGCCGGCGGGCAGGGCGGTCAGGGGCAGCCAGAGGATGGCGCCGGCGAGGCTGATGAGCAGGCCCAGGACGGCGGTGCGGTGGGCGCGGGTGCCGGCGAGCAGGCCGGCGAGGGCGATCATGGCGATCATCGTGAGCCAGCCGGCGGCGAGCTGGACCGGGAGCGGGCCCGGTGGGGTGTGGACGCCGAGGGTGTGCCAGCCGTGCAGGACGGCGCCGGCGGGCAGGGCCCAGAGGGCGGCCCGGGCGTAGCGGCGTACGGTCCAGATCCAGACCGCCTCCCGCACCGGCAGTGACGGGTTGTCCAGGGCCGCCTGCGCGGCTCCCACCCAGGCGGGGGCGACGCGCAGGGGGCGTCCGCTCGCGGTCTGGAACTGGCTCGTGCTCATGGCTCCGCCCTGATGGCTCAGCCGAGCGGCCGGGGGCACCGTCGGGAATCTGGGTCCACCATGGCAAAACCCCGCGCGAGGCGCGGGGTTTTGCGGTATTCGCTCCGATCTCGCACCCCCGGACGAACGCCGCACCCCGGACGAGCGCCGCACCCCGACGAACGCCGCCCCGGAGGAACGCCGCACCCCGACGACCGCCGCCCCGGAGGAACGCTGCGCCCGGGGCAGGCGCCGGACGGCGGTCAGCCCCGGGCGGCGGCGGTCAGGCCCGGTCGCGCTCCGGCTCGCCGTGGTAGTCGGCGGCGCCGAGCGCGGCCGACGGCGGGATCGCCTCCGGCGCGGGCAGCCCCTTCGGACCGTCCTCGGCCGAAGCCGCGGCCGCGGCGGGGTTCGAGGAGCCCGAGACCTGCGCCTCCGCCTCGCGGACCTGCTCGCCGACGGCCTGCGCCTCGGCGGCGGCGGCCTCCGCGGCGGCGACGGCCTCGCGTTCGACGGCGGCGGCGTCGACCTTCTCGGACGGCTGGTCGCCGACCATGCCGGCGAGCCCGCCGAGCGCGCCGCCGAGCCCCTCGAGGGCCTTGCTGAACTCGGTCGGGATCATCCAGACCTTGTTGGCGGTGCCGTTGGCGATCTGCGGCAGCGACTGCAGGTACTGGTAGGCGAGGACCTTCTGCGACGGGTTCGAGGTGTGGATCGCGTCGAAGACCGTACGGATGGCCTTGGCCTGGCCCTCGGCCTGCAGGATCCGGGACTGGCGGTCACCGTCGGCGCGCAGGACGGCTGCCTGCTTCTCGCCCTCGGCGGTGAGGATCTGCGCCTGCTTGTGGCCCTCGGCGTTGAGGATCGTGGCGCGGCGCTCGCGCTCGGCGCGCATCTGCTTCTCCATGGAGTCGCGGATGCTCGGCGGCGGCTCGATGGCCTTGATCTCGACCCGGGTGACCTTGATGCCCCAGCGGCCGGTGGTCTCGTCGAGCACGCTGGACAGGTGCCGGTTGATCTCCTCGCGGCTGGTCAGGGCGCGCTCCAGGTCGAGCGAGCCGATGACGTTGCGCAGCGTGGTGACGGTGAGCTGCTCGATCGCCTGCAGGAAGTTGGAGATCTCGTAGGTGGCGCGGACCGGGTCGACGACCTTGAAGTACAGGACGGTGTCGATGCTGACGACGAGGTTGTCGCTGGTGATCACCGGCTGCGGCGGGAAGCTGACGACCTGCTCGCGCATGTCGACCTTGGTGCGGACCGCGTCGACGAACGGGATCAGCAGGTTGAGCCCGGGCGAGAGGGTGCGCTTGTACTTGCCGAGCCGTTCGACGACGTCCATGCGCTGCTGCGGCACGATACGGACCGAGCGGATAAGGGTGATCACCGCGAAAAGGGCGATCACCAGGATGAGTACACCGACTACCGCATCCATGGGTGCCTCTCTATATGTTGGGCGTCTCGTCGCGCCACACGATCACCGTGGCGCCCTTGACCTTGATGACGCGGACGCGTTCGCCCGCTTCGTATGTCTCGGCGCCGTCGAACGACCGCGCCGTCCACAACTCTCCGTCGATCTTGACCAGGCCGCGGTCGGAACCGACCTCCTCCAGCACGGTCCCGTGCTCACCCTCGAGCGCGGCGATCCCCATCGGGGTGTCGTCGCCCGCCATGGCCGCACGCTGGTACTTCATGATGAGGGGGCGCAGTGCCCCGACCGAGAGACCGGAGACGACAGCGAACACGATCACTTGCAGCAGCAGCGGGGCGCCGAGGGCCGCCGCGCCGCCCGCGGCGAGCGCGCCCGCCGCGAAGAAGATGATGAGGAATGTCGCCGTGAAGGCCTCGCCGATCGCGAGGGCGACGGCAAGCACGATCCAGAGCACGGCTTCCATACACCGATCGTGACACGCTGACGCACTCTGTGCGATCCGGCGCGACACCCACTTTTCACGTTGCCATATCCGTTCCCCGCAGTTGGACCTGTGACTGCGAGCTTGGAGGAAGTCCCCCGTGTCTTTGCTGCCGGAAACCGGCCGAGCCGTCACCGAGATCGCCGCCCGGGCGCAGTCGGCGGGACGGGCGCCCTCGCTGGCGCTGGCGATCGTCCGCGACCGCTCGCTGCTGCACTTCACCGGCGCGGGCGAGACGCCGCCGCCGGACCCGAAGACGCAGTACCGGATCGGGTCGATCACCAAGACGCTGACCGCCACGATGATCATGCAGCTGCGTGACGAGGGTGCCTTCGCGCTCGACGACATGCTCTACCGGCACCTGCCGGGCACCGCCGTGGGCGGGCTGACGCTGCGCCAGCTGCTCGGGCACGTCTCGGGGCTGCAGCGCGAGCCGGACGGCCCGTGGTGGGAGCGCCACGCCGGCGGCGGCGTCGACCAGCTCCTCGGCGAGCTCGCCGACAAGATCGCCGGGCCCCCGTGGCGGACCTATCACTACTCCAACCTGGCGTACGGGCTGCTGGGCGCGGTCCTCGAGCGGGTGACCGGCG
>CAKUMG010000055.1 GCA_934667465.1 uncultured Actinoplanes sp.
GGTGCTGAGGACCGCCGGCCGGCTGCAGCTCGGCTCGCTGCTCGGGGTCATCAACGACTCGGCGATCTCGCTGATCCGGGCCGCCTCGGTCGCGGGCATCGCCATGGCCGCCGCCGACTACTTCGTCGTCCGCCGCCGCACCAACAAGCAGCTGCGTATGACGAAGGAGGAGGTCAAGCAGGAGAACAAGAACACCGAGGGCGATCCGCACGTCAAGGGCCACATCCGGGCCAAGCAGATGGCGATGGCCCGCAACCGGCAGATGGCCGACGTGCCCACGGCCGACGTCGTGCTGGTCAACCCGACCCACGTCGCGGTGGCGCTGCGCTACGACCCGGAGCAGGGTGCGCCCCGGGTGGTCGCCAAGGGCCAGGGCGCCCTGGCCCAGAAGATCCGCGAGCTGGCGACCGAGCACCGCGTCCCGATGATCCAGGACGTGGCCCTGGCCCGGGCGCTGGAGAAGGGTGTCGAGGTGGGCATGGAGATCCCGGCCGACTTCTTCGGCGCGGTCGCCAAGGTCCTGGCGTTCGTCATGAGCCTCAAGGCCAAGGGCGCCGCGGCGGGTGTGCACCGCAACCCCAACCCGTCCCCGGCGGCCACCTGACCCGCCCGGCCGGGGCCCGCCGGGGCCCGCTGGGACGGGGCCCGCCGGGTTGGGACCCGCCGGGTTGGGACCCCGCCGGGTTGGGCGGGGTCAGGCCTGCGCGATGAGCTGGCGCAGCTGGTGCCAGGCCTGTTCGGCGGACACCTTCTCGTCGAGCCCTTGCCGCAGGAACGCGTTGATCTGCGGCCAGATCGCGGTGGCGCGGTCGGCGTCCGGGTTCGTGCCGGGCACGTACGCGCCGATCTCGACCAGCTCGCGCACGTCCCGGTGCGCGGCCATCATCCGGCGCAGCTCGGTGGCGTCGCTCTTCTGCTCCGCCGTGGTGATCTTGTTGGCGACGCGGGAGATCGAGTCGAGCGCCTGGATGCTGGGAAAGTGGCCGGCGGTGGCCAGCTTGCGGTCCAGCACGATGTGGCCGTCCAGGATGGACCGGGCCGCGTCGGCGATCGGCTCGTTGTGGTCGTCGCCCTCCACCAGCACGGTGTAGAGGCCGGTGATGCTGCCCCGCGCGCCCGGCCCGGCGCGCTCCAGCAGGGAGGCGAGCATGGCGAAGACCGACGGCGGATAGCCGCGGGTGGCCGGGGGCTCGCCGACCGAGAGGCCGACCTCGCGCTGGGCCATCGCGGCGCGGGTGACGCTGTCCATCAGCATCAGCACGTCGCCGCCCTCGTCGCGGAAGTACTCGGCGATGCGCGTGGCCACCAGCGGTGCGCGCAGCCGGACCAGCGGCGGGGTGTCCGAGGTGGCGATCACGACGACCGAGCGGGCCAGGCCCTCGGGGCCCAGGTCGTGCTCGATGAACTCGCGGACCTCGCGGCCACGCTCGCCGACCAGGGCGACCACGTTGAGCTCGGCGGTGGTGCCCCGGGTGATCATGGACATGAGCGTGGACTTGCCGACGCCGGAGCCCGCGAAGATGCCGATGCGCTGGCCACGGCCGCAGGGCACCAGGGTGTCGAGCACCCGGACCCCCAGGGGCATGGGCGCGTCGACCAGCTGGCGCTCCATCGCCGAGGGCGGCGCGGCCTCGATGCTGACCAGCTCGCCCCGCAGCGGCGGGCCGCCGTCCATCGGGCGCCCGAGGCCGTCGAGGATGCGCCCGCGCAGGTCGGGGCCGACCGCGACGCGCAGCGGGCCGCCGGTCGAGGTGACCGGGCTGCCGGTGCCGAGCCCGTGGATCGGGCCCAGCGGCAGGCAGGAGAGCCGTTCCCCGTCGAGCGCGGCGACCTCGGCCAGCACGGCCTCGTCGCCCTCGCCGATCTGGAGCAGGTCGCCGACCCGGCCGTCCAGCCCGCTCACGGTGACACGCAGGCCGACCGCGCCGGTGACCTTGCCCCGGGTGAGCGGCTGGGCCGCGCTCAGGGCGGCGTTGATGCGGTTGCGGAAGACGTCGGTCACAGTCGCAGGGCTTCCTTCGCTCGCTCCACGGCGGCCGCGATGGAGGCGTCCACGGTCGTCGTGCCGGTCTCCGCCACCGCGTCACCCGGGCGCAGGCCCGGATGCGGGCGCAGGCGCACCGGCCGCCCCTCGTAGTTGTAGTCGGCGTCGGTTGCCGTGCCGACCAGACTGCGGAAATCGTCCGGATGCAGGCTCACCACGACCTCACCCTGCTCCGGGGCGGCGTTCATCGCCCGGCGCAGCGCCGCGGCCGCGCGCCCCTCGGCGTCGTCCATGGCCCGGCCCACGATCGCCTCGGCCAGCTCGAACGCGTGCGCCAGCACCGCCTCCTGCAGCTCGTGCAGGGTCGGCATCAGCTGTGTCTCGAGCCCGGTCACCGCCCGGCCCAGCGCGTTCACCGCCTGCGCGAGCGCGGCCGCCCGCCGCTGGTCGTGCGCGTGCTCCAGGGACAGCGCCCGCTCGGCGGCGGCCTGTGCCTCGAGCGCGGCGGCCCGCTGACCCTGTGCCCAGCCCTCGGCATAGCCGGCGGTCCGGGCCTCCTGCTTGGCGCGCTCGACCGGGGCGCTGTCCATCGGCACGCCCCGGCGCAGGTCCACGCCGAACTGCGCGGCGGCGGCCGACTGCGCCACCGAGCCGCGCAGCACCGGGCGCTCCTCAGCCGACGAGCTCATCGGCCTCGCCACCACGCTGGATCTCGATCTGTCCGGAGTCCTCCAGCGAGCGGATCACCGAGACGATCTTCTGCTGGGCCTCCTCGACCATCTTGACCTTGACCGGGCCCATCAGGTCCATCTCCTCGATCAGGTTCTCCCGCCCGCGCTCGGACAGGTTGCCGGTGACCTTGTCGCGCACCTCGTCGCCGACGCCCTTGAGCGCGGTGGCGAGGTCCGAGGGCTCGACCTGACGCAGCACCAGCTGGATGGAGCGGTCGTCGAGCGTGATGATGTCCTCGAACATGAACATCCGCCGGCGGATCTCCTCGGCGATCTCCGGGTTCCGCTTCTCCAGCGCCTCCAGGATGAGCCGCTCGGTGGTGCGGTCCGCCCGGTTGATGATGTCGACCAGCGGGTCCAGGCCGCCGACGGTGGAGAGCTCGTCGGGCTGCAGCACGGTGGAGAGCTTGCGCTGCAGGGCCAGCTCGACCTGGCGGATCACGTCGGGGGAGGTGCGGTCCATGACGGCGATCCGGTGGGCGACGTCCGACTGCACCTCGGGGGCGAGCCCGGACAGGATGGAGGAGGCCAGCGCCGACGGGATGTGCGCGAGCACGAGCGCGATCGTCTGCGGGTGCTCGTACTGCACGTACGAGAGCAGTTGTCTCGGGTCTGCGTGGCTGAGGAAGTTGAACGGCATGTCGGTCATCGACGCCTGGAGGCGGTCGAGGATCAGCTGGGCCCGCTCGGTGCCCAGCGAGGCCTCAAGCAGCTCCCGGGCATAGGCCATGCCGCCCGCGCCGGCGTGCTTGGTGGTCGCCATCGCGTAGAACTCGTCGATGACGTCGCCGACGACCTCGGGCTCCAGCTTGCCGAGCCGGGCGATCTCCGCCGACAGCTCCTCGACCTCGGTCTCGTTCATGTTCGCGAGGACCCGGGTCGAATACTCCTTGCCCATCCGGACCAGCAGGATGGCTGCCTTGCGCAGCCCGGTCATCGAGCTCGTGCTGAGCGCTGGCGTGGTCAATGCGGTTCCTCCTTGAACCCCGGGGATCGTCGTGGATCAGGTGCCACGCTCAGCGGCCGGCGCCCAGCCAGCCGCGCAGCAGGGTGGCCATCTCCTCCGGCTGGTCCTCGACCATCTGCTCGATCTCGCGCTGCCGCTCCTCCAGGGCCTCGAACGTGGCGTTCGCCGCCTCGATGGCGGGGCTCGGGATCGCCGCGTTCAGCTGGGCGAGACGCTGCTGCTCGAGGGCGGCCTGCATCTCCTCGAGATGCTGGAGCTCCGCCGGCGTCAGCGACTTGCGCTTCTTCTGCTTCCGGCTCCAGCGCCAGGCCAGGAAGATCAGCAGGAGCACGACCAGGGCCATCGCGGCGGTCTTGATCAGGGACGTCTGCTTGGCGGTCTGCTCCGCGGCGGCCGAGGCGGCGAGGGCGTCCTTGGCGGCGGTGGCGGCACTGGTGTCGAACGGCATCGCGCTGACCGCGATGGTGTCGCCCCGCGTCGCGTCGATGCCCGCCGCGGCGCTGATCAGCTGCTGCACGTCGGCCTGGTTGACCGCGCCGGCCGTGGTGGCGTCCAGCAGCACGGCAACGTTGAGCCGCTTGATCCCGCCCGGGGCGGCGTTGCGCGTCTCGGTGACCTTGTCGACCGAGTTGTTGCGCACCGTGGTGCTGTTCTCGTACTGGTTGGCGCCCGCGGAGCTGGTGTTCCCGTTGGGGACCTGGATGTTGTCCGGCCCCAGGACCCCGCCGTTGCCGTTGCCGTTGCCGTTGTAGGCCTCCCGGCTGATGCTCTCCGACAGCGCCGCGACCGACGGGTCCGAGGTGTACTTCTCGGACGTGGTCGTCGTCTGGTCGAAGTCCAGCTCGGCGGTGGTGGTGACCACGGAGTGCCCCGGACCGACGACCGAGTCCAGCATCGTCTGCAGCGACTGGTTCAGCCGGTTCTGGAACGCGACCGTCTCGGAGTCGTCGCCGCCGCTGCTGCCCGTGGCCACGGCCTGGCCGTTGCCCGCGGACAGGATCTTGCCGTCCGCGCCGGCCACGGTGACCTGCGTGGGGTCGAGACCCTCGACGCTCGAGGCGACCAGGTTCACGACGGCGCGCACCTGCTCGCCGCTGAGCGGCTCGGAGGGCGACGTCTGCACCAGCACGGACGCGGTGGTCTTGCTCTGGTCGTCGGCGAAGACGTCCTTCTGCGGCATGACCAGGTGCACGGTCGCCGCCTCGACGCCGTCGATCGCCTTGATGGTGTTCGACAGCTCGCCCTCGAGCGCCCGCTGGTAGTTCGTGTGCTGCATGAAGTCGCTGGTGGTGATGCCCTGCTGGTCCAGCAGCGCGTACCCGGTGTCGGACTCGCCGGGCAGGCCCTCGCCGGACAGCTGCAGCCGCAGGTCGTACACCTGGTCCTGCGGCACCATGATCGTCGAACCGCTGTTGGCGAGCTCGTAGGCCGTGCCGGTCTTCTGCAGCGACTCGACGATCGCGCTGGCGTCCTTGCTCGAGAGGTTGCTGAACAACGGTGCGAGGGCCGGCTTGGAGGCCCAGGTGGCGAAGAAGTAGCCGCCGACGACGAGCGCGAGGATCGCCGCGATCGTGACGGCCTTCTGCCCGGGGGTGAAGGACTTGAATGTGTCGCCGACCTTGCGTACCGGCGCGGGGAGTCGGTCCGTCATTGCTGAGCCCTCCTCGACATGCCCTCCTGGCCCTCACCTGCGAGGTCGCTGCGGGGAGCGGCCACGTGCCGTTCGGTGCAGTCGGTCATGTCAGGCCTGCATTCTCATGATTTCTTGGAACGCCTCGACGGCCTTGTTCCGGATCGCCATGGTCAGCTGGAGGCCGAGCGCGGCCTCGGTGGATGCCATCGTGTACTGCGCGGGGTCCTGCAGGGTGCCGTTGGCCACCTGGACCGAGAGGTCGCTCGCCTTGGACTGCGCGTTCTGGACGCTCTCCAGACCCTGCGACAGCATGCTCGCGAAGTCGGTGTTCGGGCCGCTGACCTGGCCGGCGCCCGTGGCACCGGTGGTGCCGGCGACCCCGCCGACGCCACCGATGCCCTGCAGCGAGGAGAGACCGTTGACGGCGCTCAGGCCGCTGATCGGAGACGTCATGATCAGGCCTTCCCGAGGTTGATCGCGGCCTGGTAGGACTCGCGTGCCCGGTCTACCACCGAGAGATTCGCCTGGTACGCCCGCTGGGCCATCATCAGCTGCGCCATCTGGCTGCCGAGGTCGATGTCGGGGCGGCGCACGTAACCCTCGGTGTCGGCCAGCGGGTTGTCCGGCTCGTAGGCCAGCCGCCCCTCGGCGCTGCCGAGCGCGATGCCGCCGACCTGGGCGCCGTTGCCGTCCTGGGCCTGCTGGGCGATGACGTACCGGGCCTGGAACGCGTTCTCGGAGGTCCGGCTGACGTTGTCGATGTTGGCGATGTTGTCGGAGACCGCGTCCAGCCACTTGCGGTACACGGTGACGCCGGAGCCGGCGACACCGATCGCGTTGAACGTGCTCATCTGGGTCAGGCCCCCTTGATGGCTTCGCGGATCAGGTTGTACTTGCCGTCCAGGGCGCGGATCGTCAGCTGGTAGCGCATCGTGGTGTCGATGTGCGAGAGCGTCTCCTCGTCGAGGTTGACGTTGCTCCCGTTCAGGCGCGTCGGCTCCAGCGAGTTCTGCACGCTCGGCGAGACCGTCGAGGGCGACCGGCCGGAGGAGACGGCGCTGCTCAGCGCCTCCTCGAACTTGACCTTACGGGCCTGGTACCCCGGGGTCTCGATGTTCGAGATGTTGTTGCTGATGGCGTTCTGGCGTGCGGCCAGACCGGCGACCGCGACGCGGAGCGAGGACGATGAGACGTCGTTGAACACGGCAGCGAAATCCTTCCCGTGATCCAGGTGCCGCTCCGTGGCCTGCTGGTGAGCAATCCGTTGCTCGTATCCCCAGGTTCGGCGCGTGCGCCGATTCGCTGAGGGGCATTCGGTTGCCGGAAGGTTGCACGCGAAAACCCGGGGCCCTGATGGGCTCCCGGGTTGCGTGGTGCGCTCGGTGCTACATGGCGCAGTCGAGGTAGACGGGACGTTTGACCGCCTCGCCGGTCTCGATCCGGCCGGTCATCGCGGTCTGTGCGCGGGTGGCCGTGAGCCGGCGGGCGATCTCCTGTGCCGCGGCGAGCTGCCGGGTCAGGATCTCGTCGGCCCGCGGCTTGAGCTCCAGCGGCAGCGCGCCCAGGTTCTGCGGCGGCTGCCAGGGATCCGCGGCCGGCGTCTCGCTCATCCGGCGCTCGTCGGCGAGCATGATCTCGACCGCGGCCACGTCCATCTCGAGCTCGTCGAGCGCGGCGGCCCAGGCGTCCCGCCATTGTCCGGTCACGCTGTCCCCGCCTCGCTTCTGAGAGAGAGTGTCGCTCGTGTGGTCAGGCCACGGCTGCGGGGCCCGCTGCCGCCAGGGCCGCCGCTTCCCGCCAGGCGTCGCGCAGCGGCTCGACATGGCCGCGGCAGCTCTTCACCCGCTCCGGGTCCCGGGCGATGTTCGCCCCGATCAGCTCGGTGAGCAGGTAGCCGTAGAGGTTCGCCAGGCCGGGGGCACCGTCCCACGCCTCCACGTTCAGGGTGGTGCGCAGCTCCAGAATGATCTCCTGGGCGTGGTTCAGCTTGTCGTTGGCCACTTCGCGGCTGCCGTTACGCAGGGCCTCCTCGCCCTGGGTCAGGTCCATCACGAGACGGTCGTAGAGCATCACCAGGAGCTTGCCCGGCGAGGCGGTGGCGACGGAGTCCTGGAGGTAACGGTTCAGCGGAGAAGTCATCAGTTCCCTTTTCGTCCAGGAATGGGCGCATTCCATGGGCTGTCAGGTCGGGTGGTGCCCCGGGCCGGCGGCGATGCCGGCCCGGGTCGTGCGGTCGAACGGGTCCTGCGTTCCGCGGCGCGGCGGGCGGGCCGCGCCGCGGAGATCAGCCGAGGCTGGCGATCTGGCCCGAGAGCCAGGTTCCCTGGGACTGGAGCTTGCCGAGGGCGGTCTCCAGATCCGAGTACTGCTTCGACAGCGCCACCTTCTTGGCGGCGAGCCGGACGTCCCAGTTGTCGATCTGCAGGTTGAGCGAATCGATGTTGTTCTTGCGACCGGTGATCGAGTTGGTGACGTTCTCGATCTGCTTGTTCGCCACGGCCCGGAAGTTGTCGCCCAGGCCGATGCCGGCCTGCTTGATCGTGGCCGGGTCCGCGTTGTAGGCGGCGGTGAACTTCTCCTCGTCGAAGGTCAGCTGACCGCTGCGGTCCAGCTCGATGCCGAGCTTGCTGAGCGAGCCGAAGTTGACAGTGTTCGCGGCCTTGTCGGCGGCGATCGTCGCGGCGTCGGCGGTCTTCGCGTCCGGTGCGGCGGGCGCGCCGTCCTTGCGGAAGGTCAGGCCCTGGCTCACCGCGCTCAGGATGGTCTGACTCATCTGCCGGACCATGAAGTCACCGGTCAGCGGGGAGCTGGCCTTGGTCGCCGGGTCGTACTTGGTCTGGCTGGTGACCTCGGTCAGCGAGGCGTTCGCGGCATCCACCAGCGCCTTGAACTTGGCCGCGATGCCGGCCACGTCGGACGTGGTGTTGAGCGAGACGCCCGACTCCACCTTGCTGACGGTCAGCGTGACGCCGGCCATCAGCCCGGTGAACGTGTTGGTGCTGCTGGTGACGCTGTAGCCGCCCTCCGCCTCGGAACCGCCGACCTGCAGCTTGGCGTCCGCGGCGGCGCTGGTGGCCAGGGCGACCCCGTCCAGGCCGGTGATGGTGAAGCCGTTCTCGGTGCCGGTCTTCGAGCTGACGAACTGCAGGATGTTCTGCTCGCCACCGGTGGTGACGACGGAGGCCTTGACCCCGATGCCGGCGCCGTTGAGCGCGTCGGCGACGCCCTTGGCGGTCTTGTCGGTCAGCTTGACGGTGACCGGATCCCCGCTGCCGACCTTGACCTGGATCTCGTCGGCGGTGGTGACCGCCGCCGACTTGTCGACCCGGGCGGTGGTGGACTGGCCCTTGGCGAGCTGCGTGACGTCGAAGGTCATGCTGCCGGTGGCGGTGTTGGTGCCGCCGACCGCGGTGGCCGTCACGGACGGCGAGGTCGTGGTCGGCTTGATGCCGCGCCAGGTCGCCAGCGCGCTGACGTCGGCCGCGGCGTTCTTGAGGCCGACGAGCTTGGTGTTGACCGACTGATAGGAGGAGACGACGTTCTCGGCGACGGCGACCTTGTTCTTGAGCCGGTTCTGCGCCGAGCCTTCGACCTTCATCAGCTGGCTGATGATGTTCGTGGTGTCGAGACCGCTGGCGAGTCCGGAGACTGAACTGGTCACGTAGCACCTACTTCCTGCCGGGGCGGTGATGTGGAGCGGGGGTAGCCGGGCTGTTCGCCTGGCTACCCCCGTCTATTCGGTTGTCAGCGATGTTCGGTTAGTGCGTGCCGGTTGCGGTTCGGTTAGCGCAGCAGCGACAGAACGTTCTGCGAGGCCTGGTTGGCCTGCGACAGCATCGAGGTGCCGGCCTGGGTCAGGATCTGGTTGCGGGTGAAGGCGACCATCTCCTGGGCCATGTCGGTGTCACGGATACGCGACTCCGACGCGGACAGGTTCTCGACCGAGACGTTCAGGTTGTTGATCGTGTGCTCGAACCGGTTCTGGTACGCACCGAGGGTCGCCCGGGTGTCCGAGACCGACGTGATCGCCTTGTCGAGCGCGTCGATCGCCTTGTCCGCGCCACCCTCGGCGGTGAGGTCCAGAGCGTTGGTGCCCAGGGCGCTCGCGCTGACGGCGCCGATGGAGATGCTCATCGTCTCGCCGCTGTTCGCGCCGACCTGGAACTGGCCGCTGTTCGCCGCCGGGTTCGACGTGCTCGCCGAGGCGCCCAGGCCGAGGTCGGTGTTGCCGCCCGTGGTGAAGCCCTTCGGGCCGTTGAGCTGGAACGTGGCACCGGTACCGTCGGCTGCGACGGTGGCGCTCACGCTGACCTCATTGCCCTTGAAGCCCTTGCCGGCCGCGGGGTTGCCCGCGGTCTGGTCGGTCAGGGCCGCCTTGATCGCCGTGTTCATGGCGTCCGCGACGTCCTTGGCGGTGGCGCCCGCCGGGATGGTCGCGTTGGCCGTGATCGGGGGGACCAGGTCCTGGTCGCCGATCTTGGAGATCTCGAGCGTCTGGCTGCCGGCGGCGGGCATCGCGGTGACCTTGGTGCCGTCGACCTTGTTGCCGTTGCCGAAGGAGCCGTCGAGCAGCTTCGACTTACCGAACGAGGTGGTGTTGCCGATCCGGTCGAGCTCCTCGTTGAGCTGGCCGAACTCCTTCTGCGCCGCGGCCTTGGCCTCGGCGTCGTTGGAACCACCGTTGGCGGCCTGGACCGAGAGGTCACGCATGCGCTGGAGGATCGAGGTGACCTCGTTCAGCGCACCCTCAGCGGTCTGGGCGACCGAGATGCCGTCCTGGGCGTTGCGGACGGCCTGCTTGAGACCGCCGACCTGGGACCGCAGGCCCTCGGAGATCGAGAGGCCGGCCGCGTCGTCCGCCGCCCGGTTGATGCGGAAACCACTGGACAGCTTCTCCAGCGACTTCGACATCTGGTTGTCGGTGACCGACAGGTTCCGGTAGGCGTTCTGGGCGGCGATGTTCTGGTTGATGCGAAGACCCATGGTGTTTCCTCCTTGATCGGGTCCGTACCGGCTCATCCGTAAGCCGTTCGGCGTTGCGCCGGTCTGTTCGGCGGTGGGCCGCCGGACATGAGCAGTCTGCGAAAATTCTTCGGGCTTTTCCGGCAATCGCGTTATTTGCCGCGAACCACCCCGTCCCGGCTGGCGATCCGGCCCCGCTACCTGCCGGAAACCCCTCAGAGACCGACCGTGCGTGCCGACCTGTCCGGATGAGCAGGGAACGCGCCGTGAGGGCCTTCCCCGACAAGTGAGGAAGGCGGACGACCGGGTGAGCCTTACCGACCTGTCCAGCGTCCTGTGGCGAGCGCGCGAACTGCTGGAACTGCTGCTGTTCAAGCTGGAGGAGGAGCAGCTGCTCCTCGCGGCGAACCGGTCCCGCTGGCTGGCGCACGCCACGCGCGAGGTCGAGGTGGTGCTGGACCAGATCCGGCAGACCGAGGTGGCCCGGGCCGCGTACGCGCAGGCCGTCGCGCTGGAGCTCGGCCTGCCGGCGGAGGCCTCGCTGGGCGAGCTGGCGGACGCGGCACCGGCACCCTGGGCCGACCTGCTGCACCAGCACCGCAAGGCCTTCCTGACCCTGACCCAGGAGATCAGCACGATGGCGGACGCCAACCGTGACCTGCTCACGGCCGGTCAGCGCGCGGCCCGCGAAACCATGCTCGCGTTCGCCGGAACCGTGGAAACGTATTCGGCGCAGGGCAAGACCGTCAGCGGCGGGATCCGCCGCCCGAGCCTGGTGGATGAGGCGATCTGATGGGCAGCTCGTTCGGCAGTATCAATACCGCACTGACCTCGCTGTACGCGCAGCGACGCGGCCTGGACGTGGCCGGGCAGAACATCGCCAACGCGGGCACCGAGGGCTACACCCGGCAACGGGTCAACATGCAGGCCTCGGTCGGTTCCGTGGTGCCGGTGCGCTGGGCCACGACGGACGGTCTCGGCACCGGCGTCGAGGTCACCGACGTGCAGCGGCTGCGCGACCAGTACCTGGAGAACCGGGGCCGCACCGAGCACGGGAACAAGGCCTACCTGACCAACCAGGCATCGGCGTACGCGTCGCTGGAGGACGTGTTCTCCGAGCCCGGGGACACCGCCCTGCAGGCCCAGATGCACGACATGTGGGCCGCCTGGGGCGACGTCGGCGACGAGCCGAGCAGCACCGCGGCCCGGTCCGCGCTGCTCCAGCAGACCCGGGTGGTGTCGGACGGCATCAACAGCGCGTACTCCGCCCTCAACAGCCAGTGGAGTGCGAACAACGAGCAGCTCAACAAGTACGCGTCGGAGGTGAACACGACCGCCGGCACGATCGCGCAGCTCAACGACTCGATCGTCAAGGCCAAGGCCACCGGGGTCGTGGTCAACGAGCTCGAGGACCGCCGGGACATGGCGGTCATGAAGCTGTCCGAGCTGACCGGCGCCACGGCGCAGCTGCGCCCCAACGGCTCGATGGACGTCTTCGTCGGCAACTCGCTTCTGGTCAACTACAACACCGCGCGGCCGATGGTGGCCAACGCGGGCGTGGCCACGATGGACGCCCAGCGCGACCTCAACGACGGCACGATGCCCGCGGGCACCAGACCGGCCGGGCTCACCTGGAGCGACACCGGCGACGTGGTGCAGGCCGGCGGGACCATGGGCTCGATGGTCGACTCGATGACCAGCATCCTGCCGAACATGGCGCAGAAACTGGACAACGTGGCGAAGGCGCTGGTCAACGCGGTCAACACGGCGACCTCCGGCGCGTACAAGACCGACGGCTCGCCGGGGCAGGAGCTGTTCTCCGGCGACTTCAGCACCGGCAAGTACGCCCGCAACATGCGGGTCGCCATCACCAATCCGTCGGACATCGCGGTCTCCGGCAAGAACGAGACCAACGCCGACGGGACGCCGAAGCTCGACGCCGGGGGCAACCCGGTCGGCACGAACGACGGCTCGGTCGCGACCACGCTGTCCGGGACGGCCAAGCAGACCGGCAGCCCGGACCTCACGTACCAGGACATGATCGCCGACCTGGGCGTGAACGCGCAGACCTCGACGCGGCGCAGCGAGATCCAGGCGAACGTGACGGACCAGATCGACGCCGCCCGCGAGGCGGAGTCCGGGGTCAACCTCGACGAGGAGATGACCAATCTGCTCACGTACCAGCGCGGTTACGAGGCGGCCTCGCGCGTGCTCACGACGATCGACTCGATGCTCGACCAATTGATCAACCGCACCGGTCTGGTCGGCAGGTAAGGGGTAGGACATGGCAGGCAGGGTCACCGACAGCAGCATCAGCACGCGGGTGCTGCAGAACCTTCAGCGCAACATCCAGAAGGGCGAGAAGATCCAGGCGCAGCTCTCGAGCGGCAAGCAGATCAACCGCCCCTCCGACTCGCCGAACGGCACGCTCCAGTCGATGCAGCTGCGCGGCGAGACCCGCGCCAACTCGCAGTTCGTCCGCAGCGCCGGCGACGGGCTGGGCTGGCTGAGCACCCTCGACGGTACGCTGACCAGCACGTCGACGATCCTGCAGAAGGCGCGCTCACTCACCGTGCAGGGCCTCAACGCCGGCGCGAGCAGCGGCGAGTCCCGCGCCGCGATCAGCGCGGAGCTGGACCAGATCCGGACGACGATCATCGGGTACGCCAACACGACGTACCTCGACCGCCCGGTGTTCGGCGGCACCACGACCGGGTCGAAGGCGTTCTCGGAGTCCGGCGAGTTCGTCGGCAACCGGGACGGCGTGCAGCGCACGGTCGGCCCCAGCTCGCAGGTGCGGGTGGACACCGACGGCTTGGCCGCGTTCGGTGAGGGTGACGCCTCCGTCTTCAAGGTGCTGGACGACATCTCGACGGCGCTGAAGAACAACGACATGACCGCGGTGGGCAAGGGCCTGGAGCGTTTGGATGCAGCCGCCAATAACGTGAAAAACTCTCTTTCGGACGTTGGCTCCCGATACAATCGGATTACGCAGATGAAGACATCTGCGGAGGATCGGCTGCTGGACGTGAAGGCTCAGCTCTCCGAGGTCGAGGACGTCGACCTGCCGAAAACCATCATGGAAATGCAGCTTCAGCAGACCTCGTACCAAGCGGCGCTGGCCGCTTCGGCAAAGGTGATTCAGCCCTCGCTCATCGACTTTCTGAGGTGACCATGAGTATTCGTACCGAGTCCCGTCCGATTGGGGCCTCCACCATGACCCACACCGAGCTGGAAGCGCCGATCATCGACATGGCCGTCCCGATGCCCGGGTTCCCGGCGCATCGCGAGTTCATGCTGGTCCGGCTGAACGACGACGGTCTGCTGTACGCGTTCACCTCCGTCGACGACCCGTCGCTCCGCTTCCTGGTCGCACCGCCGGAGCCGTTCTTCCCGGACTACGCGCCGGAGATCGAGAACGAGGTGTTCGCCGCGCTCAACACCAAGGACCCGGACCGGCTCCTGGTGATGGTCGTCATCACGGCCGGCGTCGACGAGACCACCGCGAACCTGCTCGCACCGATCATCGTGGACCGCGACACCCGGCGCGCGATGCAGGTCGTTCTCACCGGCTCCAACCTGCCGGTCCGTGCCATCATGCGCAAGGACTACTGACGGCCGGACCGAGCGCGGTGTCCTGTCCACGGATGGAGAGGGGTGCTGGATGCTCGTGCTGACCAGAAGGGCCGGCGAGAGCGTGATGATCGGCGACGACGTCGTCATCACCGTGCTGGAGACCCGCGGCGACGTCGTCCGCCTGGGGATCCAGGCGCCGCGGGAGGTGCAGGTGCATCGGGAAGAAGTCTACAAAGAACTGCGCGACGTCAACCGCGAGGCAGCCTCGCCCGGCGAGGACGCGGTTCGCGCACTGACCGAACTGCTGGAAGACAAGAAAAGATGACGACCGGGCCGGCCCCCATTAAGG
>CAKUMG010000056.1 GCA_934667465.1 uncultured Actinoplanes sp.
GGGCGGGCGGCGCTCGGGCTGACCTCCCGCGAGCGCGATGTGCTCGAGCTGCTCTCCGCCGGGCACTCCAACGCCGCCATCGGGCGCCGCCTGCTGATCACCGAGAAGACGGTGAAGAACCACCTCCACCACGTCTACACCAAGCTGGGCGTCCGCAACCGCATCGAGGCCGCCCGCCGCTTCACCGGTCCGCCGTGCTGAGGCCGCCAGACGTGAGATGGACTGATGAAGCGGGCCGGCGTGAGGCGGACCGGCGTGAGGCGGGCCGGCGTCATGAGGCGGGCCGGCGTCATGAGGCGGATCCCATCCGGGCGCGCACCTTGCGCAGGGCGTAGAACGACCGCGAGCGCACCGTCCCCTCCGGAACGCCCAGCCGCGACGCGATGTCCGCCACCGGAACGCCGTGCCCGTACATAGACACCAGAGCGTGCCGGTGCTGCTCGGGCAGCCGCCCCAGCGCGTCCCGCAGCACCTGCCGGTCGAGCGCCCGGTCGATCTCGTCCCCGGTCGCCTGCACCCAGGCGCCGAGCTCGGCGTGCACCTCGACCGGCCGGGCCGCCCGCGCTCGCGCGTCGTCGATCGCCACGTTCCGGGCCACGACGAACAGCCAGCGGCGCAGCGACTCGGCGTCGGCGGGCAGCCCGTCCAGCCGGCGCCACGCCCGCAGCATCGTCTCCTGGAGCAGGTCGTCGGCGTTCTCCGGCCGGCTCCCGGTCAGCCGGATCAGATAGCGGCGCAGCGGCCGGGCGTTCGCCTCGAACAGGGCCCGCATCCGCCGCTCCCGTGCCGCCGCAGTCATCCCGCCGCCCTTCCGCCGCGTCACCGGCTCGGCTCCGAACCGGTGTCGCGGCGGAAGGTAGCGGCCCGGAAGTCCCAGCCGCATGAAGCGAAAGTCCTACGCGCGCACCAGGTTGTGGTTGACCCGGAACATGTTGGCGGGGTCGTACTTCTCCTTGGCCGCCACGACGCGGTCGTAGAGCTCGGCGCCGTAGACGTCGCGCAGCTCCGCCGGCGTCCGCCCCTCCTCGGGCGAGACGAAGTTGACCATGCGCCGGGGGTGCGCCCACAGCGTCAGCGCGGCGACAAGCCCGTCGAGGTGGCGCGCCATCAGCTCCTCCTGGTCGGGCCCGCCCGCGCCGAACGCGAAGAACTGGAACGGCAGGCCGCGGCTGGGCAGCACGTCCGGGGTGGCCGGCTCGCGGTCCATCGCGCCGCCGAGCAGCCGGACCTCCACGTTGACCAGCGGGCAGTCCGACTCCGGGCCGGTCAGCTCGACGAGCGTGCCGAGGGCGCCGTCGGACAGCTCCCGCAGGCCGAGGCTGCGGTCGTAGTACGGCAGGGGCGTGGGCGGGTCGTTATGGATCGTGCCGGAGTCCCCGTACGGGATCTCGGCAACGGTGTCGAGGACGGTGACCCCGAGCGCGCGCAGCGGTGCCAGCAGCCGCTCACCCTCCTCCGCCGGCCCCACGAACGACCAGCGCACGTGGACCACGAACGCGCCCCGCAGCGGCGGCGGCATGTCCGGCAGGTGCGGCAGCCGCTGGATGCCGACCGACGTGGTGGCCGCCTCGGGCAGCGTGAGCGCCCAGTCCCGCCAGACCGGCAGCACCTCGGCGAGCCGCTCGCCGGCGAACCACAGCCCGCCGCCGTGCACGGTCGCGACCGCGTGCAGCCCGAACTCGATCGCGGTGACCACGCCGAGGTTGCCGCGCGAGCCGCGCAGCACGCCGAACAGCTCGGGGTTCTCCGTCGCGCTCACGGCCCGCAGCTCGCCGTCCGCGGTGACCAGCTCGATCGAGGTGATGACGTCGGAGGCGTAGCCGTACGGGCGGCTCAGCACCGGGCTCATCCCGCCGCCCAGCAGATAGCCGACCACGCCCACGCTCGGCGAGGAGCCGTTCATCGGGGCCAGCCCGTGCGCGGCGGCCGCGGCGACGACCTCGCCCCAGCGCGGCGCGCCGGTGATCCGCGCGGTGGCACGCGCGGGGTCCACGGCGACCGACGTCATCCGGTCCAGGGTCAGGAGCAATTGCCCCGCAGCCGTACGCGCCTGCAAGTGCCCGCCGCCGCGGACGGCGACCGCCAGCCCGTGCGCGGCGGCGTGGCGCACGGCCAGCCGCACGTCCGCGGCGGAGCCCGCCCCGACGACGACCGCCGGGGTCAGCGGGGTGTTCAGGTTGAAGGTGGCGCGCTCGGTGTCGTAGCCGGGTTCACCGGGCAGGAACAGCGGCCCGGTGAGCTGGCCGCGCAGCTCGGTCACGTCGGGGTGGCTCATGAGTGCTCTTCCGTTCGGGGTGTCGGTGCACCCCGGACGACGGGCCGGGCCGGCGCGACGTTCACGAGAATTTCAGCCGCGCGGCTGCACCACGCCCGCGTCGTAGGCGATCACGATCGCGGCCGCACGGTCGCGGGCGCCCAGCTTGCTGAACACGGCGCCCACGTGCGTCTTGACCGTGGTCTCCGCGAGGAACAGGCCGTCGGCGATCTCGCGGTTGGAGGCGCCCCGGGCCATCAGCCGCAGCACCTCCAGTTCCCGGTCGGTCAGGGTGGCGACGCGGGTGTTCCCGCCGCCCGCGGCCGGGCGGCTCTGCTTGCGGAACGTCTCCAGCATCGGGCCGAGCAGCGTACCGTCGATCCAGGTGCCGCCGGCCGCCACGGTCCGTACCGCCTCGATGAGGTTCTCCGGGGTGGCGGACTTGAGCTCGAAGCCCGCCGCGCCGGCGTCCACAGCGGACCAGAGCACGTCCTCCTCGCCGAACGTGGTCAGCACGCAGACCGGCGGCCCGCCCGCGGCGCGTACCCGGCGGGTGGCCTCCACGCCCGAGACGCCGGGCATCTTGACGTCCATGCAGATCACATCGGGCTCGTGCTCGGCGACCGCCGCCACGACCTGGTCGCCGTCGCCGCATTCGCCGACCACCTGCATGTCCGGCTGGCTGCGCAGGATCAGGCCGAGCCCGGCCCGCACCATCGGCTGGTCGTCCACCAGCAGCACGCGGATCATGACGCCGCTCCGGCACGGGAGGCCGGCAGCACGCGGATCACGACGCCACCCCCGCGAGGCGGCGGGGCAGGGTCACGTCGACGATCCAGCTCCCGGCGGAGGCACCGGCCCGGAACACGCCGTCGATGGCGCCCACCCGGTGCTCGAGCCCGGTCAGTCCCAGGCCGCCCGAGCCGGCCGCGGCGGTGCCGAGGGGGTTCTCGACGCGGAGCGCGACCTGCGCGGGCCCGACGTCGATGCGGACGGACGCTTCGCGCGTACGGGAATGTTTGGCGGCATTTGTCAGCGACTCGCGCAGGACGTCACCGAGCACTATCCGGGGCGCCGCCGAGACGTTGTCGAGCGGGCCGTCCACGACGAAGTCGATCCGCATGCCCGCGTCCCGGTAGCTCGCGACCAGGCCTTCCAGGTCGGCCGCCTCGCTCGCCGCCGGCGCGGGCGAGCCGCGGTGCATCAGCATCAGGGCCTGGCGCAGCTCGTCCATGCCCCGGCGGCCCACCGCCTCGGCGTCGCGCAGGGCATCGGCGGCGGCCTCGGGAGAGGAGTTCAGGATCATGCGGGCTCCGGAGAGGTGCAGCAGGACCACGCTGAAGCTGTGGCCGACCAGGTCGTGCAGGTCACGGGCCATGCGCTGGCGGTCCTCGGCGACAGCGGCCTCGGCCAGCCGGGTCCGGGTGCGCTCGAGCTCGGCGATCAGCACCCACTGCCGGCGGACGACGTGGCCGAACGCGACGCCGACGAGCAGGCCGCCGAACCAGAGCCAGGCGCCGATCCGCCGGTGCCAGTCGCTGGCCTCGAACAGCAGCGGGAAGAACGGCGCCGCCACGGTGAGGCCGATCGCCACGGTGTCGAGCCGGCCGCGGCGGCCCGCGACGACCACCGCCAGCGCGATCGTCACGATCAGGTAGGACGTCTGGGTGACCCGGAACGCCTCGCCGACGACAGTGGGGGCGGTGACCCAGGCCAGCAGCAGCCAGCCGGGCATCGCCGGCCAGCAGGCCCGCACGACCAGCGCGGGGAAGACGACGAGCGCCGGGATCCAGCCCCACGACTCGGCGTAGACGACGGTGAGCACGCCGGCGCCGATGCCGAGCGCGGCGGCCGCCGCGGCGAACTGGTCGCGGCTGCGCAGGGGTGAGGGCATGCGTGCAATATAGGGCAGCTTCACCAGGGGGCCTCCGCTGTTCGCAGACGGGGTGCGGCGCCGCCCCTGGTGCGGGGCGGCGCCGGCGTGGCAGGGTCAGGCGACGGGTTCCGGCTCGCGGACCGTGCGCTCGGGCGTGCTGGAGAGGGTGCCGCCGGACTCGTCGAGCCCGGCCTTCTCGTGCAGCCGGCGGGCCCAGGCCGGCGCCCACCAGTTGGCCTTGCCGGCCATCTTCATCAGCGCGGGCACCAGCGTCGCCCGGACCAGGAACGCGTCGATCAGCACGGCGAGCCCGAGGCCCAGGCCGAACATCTTCATGAACGTGACCCCGGCGGTGGCGAACGCGAAGAACGTGATCGACAGGACCAGCGCGGCGGCGGTGACGATCGGGCCGGTGCGGGCGATGCCGTCGACGATCGCGGCGCGGTTGTCGCCCGTACGGTCGTACTCCTCCTTCATCCGCGCCAGCAGGAACACCTCGTAGTCCATCGAGAGGCCGAACGCGACGGCGAACATCAGCAGCGGCATCGAGACGTCGGTGAGCCCGGTCGAGGTGAAGTCGAGCACCCCGGAGAGATTCCCGTCCTGGAAGATCCAGACCATGATGCCCAGCATCGCGGTCAGGTTGAGCGTGTTGAGCAGGATCGCCTTGAGCGGCACCAGGAAGCTGCCGAACATCAGGAAGAGCAGGACGAACGTCGCCAGCGCGATCCACAGCGCGGCCCACGGCGCGACCGACAGGATGCCCGCCTTGGTGTCCACGAGCTCAGCGGTGCTGCCGCCGACCAGCGCGTCGAAGGGCGCCTCGATCGCCCGCAGGTCGTGCACCACGTCCTCGGCCTCGCCAGAGATCGGCTGCACCGCCGGGACCACCTCGAGCCACTCGCCGGCATCCGCGGCGTACCGGTCGGACTCGGGGGTAGGTGCGGCCGTGCGCTGCCCGCCGGCCCAGGTGCCGTACCGGCTGGTGACCTCGGTGACGTTGCCGACCCGGGACGCCGCGGCGGCGTACGTCTCGATGTCGGTCTGGTTCCTGGTGCCGGTGATCACGATGGGCAGGGCGTCGTAGCCGAAGTCGCGCTGCGCGGCCTCGGTGGCCTGGCGTGCCGCGACGTCGGCGGGCAGGACCCGGGCGTCGGGGTTGCCGAACTTGGTGCCGAGCACGGGGGCGGAGAGCAGCAGCAGGAGCGCGACAGCGGCGCCGGTGACCAGGCCGGGGCGGCGCAGTACACCGTTGGCGATCGCCGCCCAGCGGCGCGAGCCGCCCTCGGCGTCGCGGCGCAGGCCGGGCAGGCGCCACGCGTTGACCCGGTGGCCCAGCAGCGCCAGGACCGCGGGCAGGATGATCACCGAGGCGAGGACCGCGACGAGCACCACGCCGACACCGGCATAGGCGAACGAGCGCAGGAAGAACATCGGGAACGCGATAAGCGACAGCAGCGCCACCGCGACGGTCACGCCGGAGAAGACGACCGTACGGCCGGCGGACTCGACAGTGCGGATGGTGGCCAGGCCCGGGTCGTGGCCCGCCCGCAACTCCTCGCGGAACCGGGAGACGATCAGCAGCGAATAGTCGATCGCCAGGCCGATACCGAGCGCCGTGACCAGGTTGACGGAGAACACCGACACGTCCGTGAACTGCGCGAACGCCCACAGCACGAAGAAGGCTCCGAGGACGGCGGCAGCACCGACGAGCAGCGGGAGCAGCGCGGCCACGACACCGCGGAACACGACCAGGAGCAGCAGCAGCGTCAGGGGGATCGCGATCAGCTCGGCGCGGATCAGGTCCTCCTCGAGGGTGTGCCCGAGTGCGGCGTCAACCGCCGCGGACCCGCCGACCTGCACGGTGACCGCACCCCGGTCGCCTTCGAGACTGTCCTGTACGCGGGCGACGGTGGCCTCCACGTCGGCCTCCGAGCCGCCGGCCCGCGCCATCACCAGCGCCGACCCGCCGCTCTCCGACCGCAGCGGCGGGGGTGACCCGAGCAGCCAGTAGGAGGTGACCTCGTCGACGCCCGCCGTCGCGGTCAGCTCGTCGGAGAGTGCCCGGCCCGCGGCCGCCGCGTCCGGGGCGTCGACATCGCCGCCCCTCGCGGTGACGACGAGCAGGAGGTTGGGCGAGCCGGCGCCGAGCTCCTCCTCCAGGATCACCCGGGCCCGGGCCGAGTCCGACGACGGGTCGTCGAAGCCGCCGTTCTTGAGGGCCGTGAAGGCGCCGGTGCCGAGGATCGCGGTCAGCACGACCACGGCCAGCGACACGAACAGGGTCAGTTTGGTGCGCCGGACGACGAGTCTGCCGAGGGCGGTGAACATGATTTCGCTCCTTCAGGCCCGGGCGCTCCGGGCCGTACAGGGCACAATCCTGTCCGCGGCGGGCCGCGAAATCGTCGGAGCACGGTGCCGTTGCGACCCCTCCCCCGGGCCCAGCCGGCCGGCGCCGTCTCCTACTGGGGTAGGAGACGCAGCGGGAGCTCGTTGGGCCCGTGGATGCCGATCGCCGGCCGCCACGTGACGTCGCCCGCGATCTCCGGCGGGCCGAAGCGGCGCGCGAGGATCGGCAGTGACTCGCCCAGTTCGGCCTGGGCGAGCGCGGCGCCCAGGCAGTAGTGCGCGCCGCCGCCGAACTGCAGCAGGGGCGCCTGCCGGACCGCCGTGATGTCGAAGACGCCGCCGCCCGGATACGCGCGCGGGTCCCGCTGCGCGGTCTGCACCGCCATGGTGACGAACGTGCCCGCCGCGATCGGCAGCCCCCGGAACTCGAAGTCCTCCGCCGCCCGGCGGAACATGGTGCTGCCCGACGGCCGCCAGCGCATCGACTCGGTGACCGCCCGCCCGGCCAGCTCCGGCCGCTCGCTCAGCAACGACCACTGGCCGGGATGCTCGGCGAAGCACACCATCGTGTTGGAGAACTGGTGGCGGGTGTTGTCGTGCGCCCCGAAGACGAGCGTGACCAGCAGGTTGCGCAGCTCGGCGCGGGTGACCGTGGCGTCGTCCTGCCAGGCGGCCACCATCGCGGAGATCAGGTCCCCGGCCGGGTTCTTCGCCCGCTCGTCGATCAGCGCGTCGACGTAGCCGTCCAGGCCCGCGACCGCCCGCTCGACGCGCGCGGCCGTGTCCCCGCCGGCGGGCAGGCTGAAGATCAGCCCGATGTCGGTGGTCCAGACGCTGAACGTGTCGTAGTCCTCGGCGGGCACCCCGAGCAGCTCGCACATGACCGCCAGCGGCACCCGGTCGGCGAACGCCCCGACGAACTCGGTCTCCCCGCCCGCCTCGATCTCGTCGGCGAGCGCCTCGACCCGGGCCCGGATGAACGGCCGCAGCCCGTCGATGGTGCGCGGCGTGAACGACCGCCCGACGAGCCCGCGCAGCCGCCGGTGGTCGGGGCCGTCGTGGTTGACGATCATCGGCACCCACCAGTCGTGGACGGGCCCGGACGTGATGCCGTTGCGCCGCAGGTAGTCGTCGCCGCCGTGGTCGAGCCGCCGGTCGCGGAGCAGCTCCTGCACCTCGGCGTGCCGCAGCACGATCAGCCCGACGGGACTCTCCGCATACCAGCCGGCCTCCTGGGCGGCGAACACCTCCGGGGCGGTGAAGCTGAAGGCCGGGTCGAGGACGTCGAGGAACGGCATGCGGCACCTCCGCTGGGCCGGCGCGGGTCGCCCCCGAGTCTGCCGCACCGCCTTCCATGAACGGAACGCCTCGGAAATAGGTATCTCCTGCCTATGCCGATCCCGGCGGAACTCAAAGAAGATCATCTTTTCGGGGAAGGAGAATCATGACCGACATCGAGACCGTCGCGGCGCTCCAGCGCGCCTGGATCCACGGCTGGGACGTCGAGGAGGGCGCCCCGCCCCGGACGTTCGCGGACGTCTTCGGGTCCTACTACGACTTCGGCGCCGACGTGCTCCTCTTCGACGAGGCCGACCCCCGGCGCCGCACCTTCCGCACGGTGCAGGAGTACGCGGAAGCCCTGAGCCACCTGTGACCCTCGCTCCCACCCCGGTCCGGCAGCGGCCGTTACTCCTCGCGGGGGCCGCCGGCGCGGTGCTGTTCATCGGGCTCTTCCTGGTCGCCGACGCGGTGAAGCCGGGCTACGACCCGGTCCGCGACGCCGTCAGCGAGGCGCAGGTCGGCAGCCTGGGCTGGCTGCCGGTCCTGAACTTCGTCGTCTCGGGCCTGCTGATCGCGGTCTCGTCGATCGGCGTCTCGCGGGCGGTGAACCCGTGGACCGGCCGGCTCGTGGCGCTCGTCGGGGTGGGTCTCGCCCTCTCCGGCGTGTTCACGTCCGATCCCGTGCCCGCCGGCGAGGCGACCTGGCACGGCATGGTGCACAACGTGACCGGGACGCTGAGTTCTGCCGCGCTGATCGTGGCGTGTTTCACGGCCGCCCGGTGGCGCCCGGAGGCCTGGTGGCGGCGCTACTGCATCGCCGTCGGCGTCGCCATGCCCGTCGTGTTCCTGATCGGTGTCGCCCTGCCGGACACGCTGGGGATCTGGCAGCGGCTGACCAACGTCCTCGGCTGGACGTGGCTCGCCACGATGCACCTGCGGGCGGCCCGCGCACGCTGACGTGCGCCGTAGTCGTCGGTGCGGGCGGCCCGCGCACGCTGACGGGCGCCCTACATGTCGGTGCGGGCGGTCCACAGCTCGGGGAAGACCGGACGGTCCATGCTGCGCTGCAACCAGGCCAGGCCCGCCGAGCCGCCGCTGCCCGGCTTGGCGCCCATGGTGCGGCGGACCGTCTTGAGGTGCAGGTAGCGCCAGTCGCCGAACCGGTCGGCGACCTCGGTGAGCGCCTCGCCGAGCAGCCGGAGGTGGTTGTCCGGGCCGGGGTCGCGGTAGATGCGGACCCACGCCTCGGCGACGCCGGGGTCGGCCTCGTGCTCCACGGTGACGTCGCGGGTCAGCAGCTCCGGCTTGAGCTCGTGGCCCTGCCGGGCGAGCAGCGCGACCGCCTCGTCCCACAGGCTCGGCTCGGCGAGGACGGCCGCCAGTTCGGCGTACCCCTCGGTGTGTCTGAACGGTCTGATCAGGGCCGCGGTCTTGAGCCCGAGCAGGAACTCGACCTGCCGGTACATCGCGGACTGAAAGCCGGAGCCCTCGCCCAGCAGGTCGCGGAACTGGTTGAAGTCGGCGGGCGTCATCCAGCGCAGCGTCTGCCAGGCGGCGCAGAGCCCCTCGAGATGCAGGGCGGCGCGGCGCAGCGGGGCGAGCGCGGGCCAGATCTCGTCGTGGCGGACCAGGGTCCGCGCGGTGCGCAGCTCGTGCCGGATCAGGTTGAAGTAGAGCTCCATGATCTGGCTGACGACCAGGAACGACATCTCGCCCGGGTCGGTGCCGAGCGGGCGTTGCAACGTGTGCAAGGTGCTCGCCCGGATGTACGTGTCATACGGCACCCGTTCGCGGAAGCTCAGCGTGGGCCGGCCTCCGTTGCGGGCGGCGCGGCTCGCGCGCTCCTCGGCGCTCCGACGTTCCATGCCCTTCATGATCTCGCCGGGCGGGCCCCCGCCGGAATGCCGATTCCAAGGTCCTGAGCAGTTCAAAGCCGCAGATGTACGGCAGATTGGTGCGCTCGCTTTGCGAACGTAAGGTGACCGCATGGACGCGATGGACTGGGCGCTGCTGCGCGAACTGCAGGCGGACGCGCGGCTGTCCTACAGCGAGCTGTCCCGCCGGGTGCACCTGTCCCCGCCGGCGGTGGCCGAACGCGTCCGGCGGCTGGAGGAGGCCGGCGTGGTGACGGGCTATCACGCCCACGTCGACCTCGCCAAGGCCGGGCGGCACGTGAGCGCCCTGGTCCGGATGTCCTGCTACGGCCCGCGCTGCGTCCTGCGCGACGACGCGGTCCCGGGGTGGCCGGAGATCCTGGAGATCCACCGGGTCACCGGCGACTCCTGCTGCCTGCTGCGGGTGGCGGCGGCGTCGGTCGAGGCGTTCGAGGCGCTGATCGACAGGCTCGCGGAGTACGGGACGCCGTCCAGCACGATGATCCTCTCGTCGCCGCTGCCCTGGCGGCCCGTGGGGCCGTGACTTCGCCGCCTTGGGGGCCGCCGGGCCCGTGACCTCGCCGCTGCCCTGGCAGCCCGTGGGCCGGGGGCCGTGACCTCGCTGCTGAAGTCACGGCCCGGGCGGTGCGCGTCAGGCGGGCAGGGTGACCTGCTGCGGGGCCGTGCGCTGGGTGGTGGTGCCGTCGCCGAGCTGGGCGTTGGCGTTGTTGCCCCAGCACCACAGGCTCGCGTCGCTGCGGAAGCCGCAGTTGTGGAAGCCGACCGCGGCGTTGCCCGTCCAGGTGGTGGCGGTGCCGACCCGGACCGGGGCGTTGCGGTGCGTCGTGGAGCCGTCGCCGAGCTGGCCGGTGGCGTTGTTGCCCCAGCACCACAGGCTGCCGTCGGTGCGCGTGCCGCAGACCGTGTCGAAGCCCGCGATCACGTTGTTCCAGGTGGTGGCGGTGCCGACCTGGACCGGGGTGTTGCGGGAGGCGCCGGTGGTGGCCAGCTGGCCGTACCCGTTCTCGCCCCAGCACCACAGCGTGCCGTCGGTGCGGACCCCGCAGGTGAACGTGTAGCCGGCCGTCACGCCGGCCCACGTCGTGGCGGTGCCCACCTGCGCCGGGGTGGTGCTGTAGCTGAACGTGCCGAGCCCGAGCTGCCCGGCCGAGCTGTCGCCCCAGCACCACAGCGTCCGGTCGGTACGGGTCGCGCACGTGTGCCCGAAGCCGGCCGCAACACTCGCCCAGGTGCTCGCCGCGCCGACCCGCTGCGGCGACGTCGCGGTGTAGGCCACCGCGCCGTCACCGAGCTGCCCGAGCCGGTTGAAACCCCAGCACCACAACGAGCCATCCGTACGCACGGCGCACGTGTGCCCGTCGCCGGCGCTGACCGAGGCCCAGGTGGTCGCGGTGCCCACCTGCACCGGCGCGCGGCGGCTCGTGGTGCTGCCGTCGCCGAGCTGGCCGCGGGTGTTGCTGCCCCAGCACCACAGCGTGCCGTCCGTGCGGGTGGCGCAGGAGTGGCTGGTGCCCGCGTCGACGGTCGCCCAGCCCGTGGCCGTGCCGACCCGGACCGGTGCCGTGCGGCTGGTGGTGGTGCCGTCGCCCAGCTGGCCGCTGGAGTTGCCGCCCCAGCACCACAGGCTCGCGTCGGCCTTCACCGCGCAGCTGAACGTGTACCCGGCGGCCACGCTCGTGGGCGCGGGAGCCGCGGCGGCCGGGCCCGCCGCGACGCCGATACCGGCCAGCCCGATCACGGCGGCGACGGCGACCCCCGCCGCCTGCCGCCAGCGAGCGCGGAATCTGCTCATGTGCTGTTCCCTCCACGTACGACGGCGCCGGCCCCGGGGCACGCCGCATCGCCGCGCGGCCCTGATCGGCGCGCGTCACGCGGTCGCGGAAACCCGCCGGAGCGGACGGGTGCAGAAAGTTACGGGTAGATTACGGGAGCGCTCCCATGCATTCAAGTACTTCAGTTTGTCCAGGCCGGAGCGCTGCCGCGAGACCGCCCCGGGGCCGGCCGGGGCGGTCCGCTTCCCGAAACTTCCGAGGGAGCTACCAGTCATGGATGGTTCCGTCGTGGAGGCGGTTGACCGGGAGGTAGGCGGGAGCGTACGGGTGTGCCGCCGCCAGTTCCTCGTCCAGCTCCACGCCGAGACCCGGCTCCGAGCCGGGGTGCAGGTAGCCGTCGGTGAACGTGTAGGCGTGCCGGAAGACCTGGTTCGTCAGGTCCGTGTGGCCGGAGTACTCCTGGATGCCGAAGTTGTGGACCGCCAGGTCCAGGTGGATCGCGGCGGCCATGCCGACCGGCGAGATGTCCTCCGGGCCGTGGATCGCGCTCTTGATCTGCCGGGTGGCGGCGTAGTCGAACAGCTTGCGCAGGGCCGTGACGCCGCCGAAGTGGGTGACCGCCGAGCGCACGTAGTCGATGAGCTGCTCGTCGATCAGCGTCTGGTAATCGAAGACGGTGTTGAACACCTCGCCGATCGCGAGCGGCACGGTCGTGTGCTGCCGGACCAGCCGCAGCCCCCGCTGGTCCTCGGCCGGGGTGCAGTCCTCCAGCCAGAACAGGTCGTACCGCTCGATCTCCTTGCCCAGCCGGGCCGCCTGCTGCGGGGTGAGCCGGTGGTGGGAGTCGTGCAGCAGCGGCAGGTCCGGGCCGAACTCGTTGCGGACCGCCTCGAGGACCCTGGGCAGGTGCCGCAGGTAGGCGCCGGTGTCCCAGTCCTCGACCACGGGCAGCGCCCGCGCGTCGATCCGCTGGCCGTCCACCGTCTCGGCGATAGCCGTCCCGGAGTGCACACCGTAGACGGTCTGCAGGCCGGGGATCCCGCTCTGCACCCGGACACTCTTGTAGCCCTCGGCGAGCCGGGCCCGGACCGAGTCGAGCAGCTCCGGGATGTCCCGGCCGTTCGCATGCCCGTACGTGCGGATCCTGTCCCGCGACGCGCCGCCGAGCAGCTGGTAGAGCGGCAGCCCGCACACCTTGGCCTTGATGTCCCAGAGCGCGACATCGACGGCCGCGATCGCGGCCATGGTCACCGGCCCGCGCCGCCAGTAGGCGCCGCGGTAGAGCGCCTGCCAGGTGTCCTCGATGCGGTGCGGGTCGGTGCCGATCAGCATCGGTACGACGTGGTCGCGCAGGTAGGACACGACCGACAGCTCGCGCCCGTTGAGCGTGGCATCGCCGAGTCCGGTCACGCCCTCGTCCGTGGTGATCTTCAGGGTGACGAAGTTGCGGCCCGGGCTGGTCACGATGACCCGTGCGTCGACGATCTTCATGTGTGGTGAGCCCTTTCAGCCCTTGGTGGCGCCGGCGGTCAGGCCGGCGACGAGATACTTCTGGCCGAGGACGGCGGCGATCAGCACCGGGACGGTCATCAGCGTGGCCGCGGCCATCAGGCCGCCCCAGTCGGTCGACGCGTACGAGATGAAGTTGAACAGCGTCACCGGCATGGTCTTGGTGTTCTCGTCGGACAAGATCAGCGCGAACATGAAGTTGTTCCAGCTGAAGATGAACGCGAGCAGGCTCGCGGTGGCGGTGCCCGGTGCGGCCAGCGGCAGCGCGATCTTGCGGAACGCGCCGAACGCGGTCAGCCCGTCGACCCGCCCGGCCTCCTCGAGCTCGACCGGCAGCCCCTCGAAGAAGCCGATCATGATCCAGAGGATCAGCGGGACCGACACGAACATGTGGCTGAGCACCAGGACCGTGTACGAGCCGACGAGCCCGAGCTGGGCGAACAGGTAGTACCAGGGCACCAGCAGCGAGATGGCCGGCACGATCCGGGCGACGAGCACCAGCGAGCCGGTCGAGTGCATCCGGAATCGGCCGACGGCCCACGCGGCCGGGACCGCGATCAGCGCGGAGAGCGCGGTGGAGACCAGGCCGACGAGCGCCGAGTTGCCCAGCGACCGCGCGATCTCGCCGTCGGCGAGCACGTTGCGGAAGTTCTCCAGCGTGGGCGAAAAGATCAGGCCCACGCTCGGGTCGGTGACCTGCACGTTCGTCTTGAACGCGGCGGCGATCATCCAGACCACCGGCATCGCGATGATCAGGCAGACCACGGTGATGGCCAGCGCGCGCAGCGCCGTCCGGAGTGAGCGGTTCATGGGTCAGGCCTCCCGGGAACGGCGTCGCAGCAGCACGACGACCCCGACGATGAAGAGGGTGAACAGCACCAGCACGGCCGCGGCCAGCCCGTACTCCTGGTAGTCGAAGGTCAGCCCGTACGCGTAGACGTTGAGCGTCTCGACCTCGAAGTCGGAGCCGCCGCCGGGACCCTTGGTGGCGTACAGGATGTCGAAGGTCTTGAGCGCGTCGACGGCCCGCAGCACCACCGCGGTCATCAGGGTGGTCCACAGCCCCGGCAGGATCACGTGCCGGAACCGCTGCCACGAGGACGCGCCGTCCACCTGGGCCGCCTCCTCCGGCTCCTCGGGCAGCGTGCTCAGCCCGGCGAGCAGCAGCAGGGCCATCATCGGGGTCCACTGCCACACGTCGATCAGCATCAGCATCGGCAGCGACTGGGTGACCGAGCCGAGGAACTCCTGCGGCGCGA